>JAWXVD010000246.1:0-3238 GCA_044425705.1 Eubacteriales bacterium
GACCAATGAAATTAGCAACAATATGAAAATATCGAAGGAGAGAAAATAAATGGCATGAGTAACGAGTATAGAAGCATTAGAACAAAAAATTGAGAAAGCACAAGAAGATGTAGTAAAAGCAAAACATAAATATGATGTAGCAACGGCAACATTAAAATATTTTGATTTTTGGTGAAAATTTCATAATATTCTGATTTTTAGTAAAAATGCTACTTGTTTTTTCCTAAAAGATTGATTACAATAAAGAAACAAAAGCAAGAATTCTAATGACTTTGTATCTATGTATTCTATATAGCATATGAAAGTATCTATAAATCTATCCGCTTCTAGGAAAATGAGAGAAGTTTTCTCGCTTTACAAATACCCCATAATAAGAGCAGAAGAAGGATAGAGAATGTTTTATTATTATTATTTAAGATATACTATTTCTTGTAGAAAATATTTTGTCTGCAAATTGCTATCGTTCTTCTGTGCCAACAACTGTATAAGGAGAGAAATAGTTGACAGAGGAACAAAGAAAAACGATTTTGTTGTTTCAACTCACTAGTGATATATTTTTCAGTAAGGTACTTGAAGATATAGAAGCTTGTGAAGAAGTAACAAATATTATTACGGAAAAAGAATTTAAAATCAAGCAAGTGAAGTCTCAATATTCTATTCGCCAGCTAGCAAGCCATTCAGTGGTATTAGATATTATAGCCACAGAAGAAATGGATACAAGAATCCATTTGGAGATGCATCCTCAGAATAACGAGGATCATATGAGAAGGATTCGTTACAATTCATCTTGCGTGGATGTGGAAATTTTAGAAAAAAGTAAGGAATATAAAGAATTATCAGATGTGTATGGGATTTATATTTCAAAAAAGAGATTTGGAAGAAGTGTAAAAGGAATCAATGAAGTAAAAAGGGTATTTAAAAATACAGGTGGCGAATTAAAAGATTTAAAGGGACAGGAATTACCCAATGAGGTGGAAGCCCCTAATGGTACTTATGAGTATTATGTAAATTTAAATGGAAAGTGCGATACATGGGAACAAACGGAATTACTAAAGTATATGGTAAATTCAGATGGGATATTAGAACATAAAGCTTTCCCGAATTTGGTGAAGCGAGTGAGATTTTTGAAAGAAGAAAAAGGAGGAATAGAGATTATGTGTGAAATATTAGAGAGAGAAAGAGAAATTGGAAAAGAAATTGGAAAAGAAATTGGAAAAGAAATTGGAAAAGAAATTGGAGAAATGCTTAATTGTATAAAACTCATCAAGAAACAGTTACAAAAGCAAACTGGAATTGATGAAATAGCAGATTTATTAGATGTAGAAAATGCATTTGTTTTAAAGGTAAAATCACTGTTAAAGGAATTTCCTGCATTAACGAATGAGGAATTAGTAGGACAGTTAATGTGATGCTTTTGTGCATGTCGTAGCAGTTTCTATGTTACGATATGTAAGAATTACAGATATTAAGAAGAGTAAGATTGGTTCTTTTTGTAGTGGCTACCGTATTGTCATTTTCACGTTCTGTTTATTCTAGCTTATTACCAGGATTAGAACCAGCTTACATATTTATTATATGCGGACTAATATCTTTCTTGATAAAGAAACCTAATGGTGAGAAGTTAATGGTATGGAAGAGTGTACAGAAGAAAATTGTGTGGGAATTAATTTATATCTTTGCAGGTGGTCTTGCAGTAGGGACATTGATTACCAATAGTGGTGCAGCAGCTGCCCTAGGTACGTTGTTAGCATCGGCTCAAATTGAGAATAATTTGGTATTAATTTTTGCAATCATTGTACTCACCATTGTACTTTCAGACCTGACAAGCAATACAGCTACTGCAGCAGTTGCAATACCTATCGTGCTAACCATCGCAATCGCAATGAATTTAGATCCGATTCCATATATGTTAGAAGCTAGTGTAGGGGATTGATGGAGTATTGGGAGGATGGTGTTTATTAAATGCCTGTTGGATATATTATAGAAGGAGAACGTTGTGAATAATAAAGAAAGAGAATACCAGTATGTTTGTTCAATGAATGAACAGTATGGTATGTTGAAAAATAGTTGCTTGACATTTATTTTTACGGTAACAGTTACATGTTTAGGTTTCTGTCTTAATGCTTCAAAGGTTAATACATGGACATATTGTATTCCTTATTTAATAATTGTTCCATTTTCAGGACGATTGGCATATTGGCGATATGATTTGGCTCGCAAGTTGGCTTATTTAGAAATATTTCATCCAACACAGAAAGCTTATTATCATGTGGTTAGAGAAACAAAAGGAGAGTTACAACCTAAACTTATCAGTGTATTAGTAAATTATGAAACATCTATATTGTCAATTGGTATAATATGTTTGTTTATTGTATCAACTGACTATAATTGTGAATTGACATGGAAGTGGTATGTACAACTATTAATACATATACTTTTTAATATATTAATTGTATATATGACATCAAGTGCATATAAACTGGATGTTATAAAGGAACGTTATGCGAATGAATGGATAAAAGTAAAAGACAACTTAAAAGAAGGATAAAAATAGACAAAAATACGGTTGATTATACTGGCTAGGTATCTTACGGGGAATAAAACTATTTTGGATTGTGTATTTGTACTCGTGTGGATGGAGTTGGTGAGAGATTGTGTTAGGGAAGAAAGGGGAATCCCCTCTCTTACGCAACCAATGGTAATAGTTGCATTGGACAATACATGGATGCAGGTGTCTGGTAGTCCAAAGCTGAATGGAGACGTTCAAAGTTATAAGTGTGAATATATTTTACTATCTCTGTTCTTGCCTGCTTGATAGATGTATATTCCGTTAAGTAAGCTTCTTCATACTTGAAGTTTCGGAACCATCGTTCAATCATGATATTGTCAGCCCATCGTCCTTTGCCGTCCATGCTTTGCTTGTTTTTTGTTCCTCTAAGAAGGCTCTATATTCATTGATATTTATATCAAGTGTTTTGGCAAAAAAGTGGTGTGGGGGATTTTATAAAAAGGGAATCGGAAAGCCTTGTAAACACATGCTTAGAGATTTCGAGAGATTATTTATTTAAAAGGTGGTATGTGATGGAAAATATTATTTATCAAATTATAATGAATTCAGGGATTATTGTGGCTATAATTGCTGCAACTTCAAGTATTATTATTTCAATAATAAACTTTACACAATTATCAAAGCAGCAGAAAAACACTGTAATGACTGAAACTCAGAAGTTTAGATACA
>JAWXVD010000247.1:0-3228 GCA_044425705.1 Eubacteriales bacterium
AGGGAGTAGGTGAAATGGCAGGTTGGCCACGTCACAAAACGATGGAAGAATCTAAAATGATTTTAGATATGTTTCTATCAGAAAAAGAAGTTTTTGCTTTGGTTTTAAAAGAGAACAAAAAAGTAATTGGTTCAATTGGGATTCATTATTCGTGGGCAAATGAGGATAATAATTATAAAATGTTAACTTCAAAAGTATCCGATGAATAATATAACGCCTAGACTTTCCCTATTATTATATTTATAAAAAACTTAAACAGACAACGTTGGATGATTTTCCACCGTCATTGTTTCCACATCAATTAATCCTGAACATTGCTCTTTTATAAATTTACTCCATGGTAGCAATTGTTCTATACCTTCGGACTCATTTTTGTAGCCCGGCATGTACAATAGCAAGGTGTAAATATATTGGAACACATTCAGTTTATTTGCTTTTGCAGTCTCTACGAGACTGTATAAAATAGCGCTTGTATTAGCACCTGCCACAGAGGCATGAAAAAGAGAGGCCTTTCTCCCAATTGCGTAGGACTTGACCATTCGCTCGGCGGTGTTATTGGAAAGTTCACAACGACCGTCTTGCAGATATGTGCGTAAACTATCCCTGTGATTTTGGGTATAGTTTATAGCTTTTTCTAATTTACTTCCTTTGGTAGGATTTAAAGAATCAATCCAAGTTAAAAAACCATTCCAAACAGGGATTGCTTGTGCTAATCTATTGGCTTTTCTTTCGTCAGAAGATAAAGATTTCCATTCTCTTTCTAAATAGAACAGTTTATTGCAATAGGCAACACCGATTTCAGCTGGAATGTACTTCTCTAAGTCTTTTTCTGGAATGACTGGCTCTTTTAGTGCCTCCACTGAATTTATATCTAACAACTTTATAGATTTTTTCTTTCCAGCAGGTAATGCCTCAAAAAATTTTCTCCTGCAGTGAGACATGCAACAAGCAAGTAACACATCTTCTACTTTATTGTAGCCAGCATACCCATCGCATTGTAGCAGTCCTTGAAACCCTTGCAAAAAATCATGAGGATAAACACCACCTCTTCCAGGTTGGTATTCATAGAGTACGATACTGGGTAATCCATCTGTTCCTGATGCATAGAGCCACATGTAAGAGGTAGATGTAGCTAATTTCCCTTCTTCTCTTAGCACTTGACAAGTGGTTTCGTCTGCATGAATGATTTCCCGTTGTAATAATTCTTTGTGCAACCTTTCATAGATTGGTAACAGATATTTTTCAGTAGATAAAATACACCAATTGGCAAGTGTTTCTCTTGGCAGTTTTGCACCTAGTTGTTCAAATGCTGATTCTTGTCGATAATAAGGTAATCCCATAAAGCATTTACTAAACATTACATATGCTACCGCAGATGCAGAAGCAGGACTGTGGGGAATGAGAGCACTTGGCACAGTTGCCTTTTTAAAAGAACCATCTTGATCTTTTTTACAACCAGGACAAATCAGCACCTCTTGGAAATAATGAATTCTTTCTACAATTGCTGGGGTAATACGAATTTCTTCTCTCACAAAAGTAGGCTTCATGGATACCATTTCCGTATTGCACCAGTCACAAAAACGTTCCTCTTGTGGAACAGTTGTAATAATTTCTCGGATTGGAAGATTTCCATAAAGTTCTTCCCTTGTTGCTTTAGGTTTTTTCTTTCTAGTATGGCTTTTTACAGGGATACTTTCTTTTCCCTCGTTTTCTGAATCTTCTGTTTTCTTTTTTGTTTTTTCACTACTGATTCCAAAAAACTTACGACGAAATTCTTCTAGTGTTTCTTCTAAGTTTATCTTTAAAGAACGTAATTCTTCTACCATAATACGCAGTTCTTTAATGGTTTCTTCTTGTTCTTTGATACGAGATGTTTGTGCTTCTAGTATCATTTTTAAGAATTCATTTTCTTCCTTGATTGACATCTCGCACCTCCACTTTTTTCTTTTATTATATAGGAAAAAAGGGGTTTTTACAAATCAGAGAAATATTTTGTTTGGGCATTTTGACGGTGTATAACTTACAGTGAAACTACGTTAAAAATGCGAATTTACAGTCATTTCTAAGGTGTTGTCCACATCCATATCCTAAAACAGTTTTCATAAGTTGTTAACTTTTTGTTTTAAAACATGGATGTGGATAACATGATTTTTATAATGAAATCTGTTATCTACAAGAAAAAAATTTTCTACGTATTGCACAACTCAAAAGACTTTTTTCTTATTTTTAGCAGTAGGACGAATGGCTTTTGGTTGGTCAATGGATAAGCCTTCTAATAACCAACGAAATTCTTGTCTTGAAAGAGCTCTTACTTCTGAGGCATCTTTTGGCCACTGGAATCGCCCATTGCTATCTAATCTTTTGTAGACGAGACAAAATCCGTCTTTATCAAAATATAAAGCCTTGATGGTATTTCGCCGTTTGCCACAAAATAGATAGATTGCATTCCCATAAGGATCCATGTCATAGGTATCTCGGATAATTGCCATGAGCCCATCTATGCTGCGTCGCATATCGGTCCTCCCGGTTACGATGAAAATTTTAGCAATTCCCGAAATATCCCCTAACATAACATCTGCAACGCTGCAATTGTGTTTTGAATCACTTCCTTCGTTGCCTGATTTGTAATCTCTATCACAACACCCTGTACTGAAAGTCTCATAGCAACAGCATCAGAACCTACTAACTTAGGTGTTTGCAATGTTGGTAAAACTGGTTCTACATCTAATGGTAAGGGTACTACCTCTTGTATTTCATTCATCACCATGTGATTGGGTTGTAAAACATCACAAGCTTTATCACGTAATTTTTTCACATGATAATAAAAGGTTGGCGACTTAATATTATTTTCTTTTAGCCATTGACTATCTGATTTTCCACTGGTTCTGCATTGTGTAATTAAATCTAGCCAGCGTCGATCAGCAGCTGTTAAATTCTTAGGATAATCCATTTTTATTACATACTCCATTTCATAGACTATGAAGTGAACTTCTCTAACTTGAGATAAAAATCAGAGTAAACAGCTCCAACTATAAGATCTTGCTTAGAGTAAATTTATCTAACTCTAAAATCTTTGTTAAAGTGAACTTCTCTAATAATTATCTATCTCTCCATTTGCTTTGTTCACTTCATGTAATTGGATTATCTCATACTTTTTTCCAAAAAAGGAACGGTAGGTTATTCATCGCTTACTTTTTTTGTATAATTTCGTGTGCTTTTGATAAAGCT
>JAWXVD010000248.1:0-3211 GCA_044425705.1 Eubacteriales bacterium
AGGAAAAACAGGTACAAATTTCAATCGAGAAGGATTTGAGCGATTGATGCAAGATATTCGTATGAAGAATGTTGATTGTATTATGGTAAAAGATTTTTCGAGATTTGGTCGTGATTATATTGAAACTGGAAATTATATTGAAAAGATTCTACCATTTATGGGAGTTCGTTTTATTTCAGTAGCAGATAACTTCGATTCCATGTCAGAAAATGCAGGGAATGAAAAATTAGCAATGAATATCAAGAACTTGGTGAATGATATGTATGCGAAGGATATTTCACAACGTATTACACTTGCACATCGGAACGCAATGGAGAATGGAAGTTACATAGGGGCAGTTGCACCACTAGGATATCGAATAGAATCTATTGATGGAAAGCGAAAATTGATGATAGATGATGAAACCGCAGAAATTGTACGTTTTATTTATCAACAATATTTAAGTGGAATCTCTTTTACTGATATAGGGAAAATATTGTATGAGAAGAAAATTCATCGATTTACAGATTATAGAATGTATCAGTCCATATATTGGAAAGAGGGGCAGGAGCTGCATCAGTGGTCAGATGTATCCGTGCGAAAAATTCTATTAAATAGAGTATACACAGGTGATCTGTATCAAGGAAAGACAAAAAGAAAACCTTGTGGAAGAAACAAGAATATAGAATATGTGGCAGAAGATGAGTTAATAGTTGTTAAAAGTACACATGAGCCTATTATTAGTGAAGAAGACTTTATAAATGTAAAGCATTTGATAGAGAGAAATAGTAACAATTCAAGAAGTAGTCAAATCAAACATGACAATGTACCAAGAGCCTTTAAGGGAGTTGTGTATTGTGGAGATTGTGGAAAGAAATTATCAGAACGATATCATTCATTGGTAGATGGGAGTGTGGTATATACATATCGATGTAAGGGGACTGCGTATGTAGACCATAGAAAATGTAGTAATAAGTCTGTAAAAGAAAGTGATATGGAACTTCTATTTATAGAAGCAGTGCAGAACGAATTTCGGACAACCAAAATGAAACAAAAGGATATGATAGCCATTCATGAGCATGTGATTAGGGAGAAAAAGAATTCATATTATAAGGAAAAAAGAAAGCTAGAAAGAGAAAAAGGGATTGGAACAAATAAATTATCAGAGACATATATGGATTATAAAAATGGCTTATTAACAAAGCATGATTACGAGTTATATCGTAAGAAAGCGAAAGAAGATGATAAATTTATAGAACGGTATATTTTAGAATTGGAAAAAAAGCTACAAAAAATGAATATCCGTGCAAAAGAAGAAACTAAATTCCTTAGAAGTCTTTTTAAAGTTAAGACGAAGAAGTTGTGTAAAGAATTAGTGGAATCATTAGTTGATAAAATAGAAGTATATGGTGATGGTAGAATTATCATACATTTTAAATTCAAAGGGGGCGATTTTAATGGAAACTAGAAAAGTAGTAGCTGGATATTATCGTCTATCAGTGGAAGATGCAGATAATACAAATGACAGTAGTAGTATTATAACTCAAAGGCAGATTATTAAGAAATATATTGCAGAGCACAAGGAACTATCAGAATATGAGTTCTGGGAATTTTATGATGATGGTTATAGCGGTGCAAATATGAATAGACCAGAAATAGGAAAACTTCTAAATAAAATGAAGAATCAAGAAATAGCGTGTATTGTGGTAAAAGATTTTTCAAGGTTCTCAAGGGACTATATTGAATTGGGATCCTATCTAGAACAAATATTTCCGTTCTTAGGGATACGATTTATCTCAGTGTCAGATTCGTATGATAGTAATGATTATATAGGAAGAACTACTGATTTAGATGTGGAGTTTAAAGGACTAATTGCAGATTTTTATTGTAAAGAAGTATCAGCAAAAATAAAAACAGCATACCAACAAAAATGGGATGAAGGAAAATTTGTTTCAGCGTCAACACCATTTGGTTATAGTAAAAATCCCAAAGATAGGTATGAACTACAGATTGTGCCACAAGAGGCAGAAGTAATTCGCCGTATCTTTCAAATGAAATTAGATGGTTTGAAATCTGTAGAAATGTGTAAGATATTGAATACAGAAAATGTGCCGACACCAAGGGTGTTCAAACAAATGAGAAAAGGCATACAGAAAGAAGAAAGTGCTGGGAAAAAGACAGTATGGGGAAAGAGTCTTATTCGTTCTATATTAACGGACAGAAATTATATCGGAGATATGGTATGTAGAAAATCATATATGAAAGAAGTCAGTTCAACCAAAGTTTGTATGCGACCACCTGATGAATGGAAAATTATTGAGAATCATCATGTGCCTATTATTGGTTTAGCCGTGTTTGAGGAAGTTCAAAGGATGATACCTAAACATAGAGCAATCAAAGGAACTCCAAATCCATCCGTATTACGAGGAAAATTAGTATGCGGAAACTGTGGATATCGCTTGTCTTTTCAAAAACAGAAATATGCAAACGTAGCATTGTGTAGTAAAAAATCGGAATGGATTGATGACAATTGTATTAAGGGAACTGTTCACTTAGATGTGGTGGAGAAAATTCTACTAGAAAGCATTAGAGGACAAGTTAGAAATTTGGTTGCAGTAGAAGAAGTAAAACAGGATGTTATAGATAAGCATAATCAAAACATTCAAACATTACGGATAGAACTAGAACAATGTATAAAACGTGAAAAGAAAATTAAGTTATTACAAAGCCGAAGATATGAAAAATATAGATTAGGTGAGATTAGTAAAGAGTTATTCCTACAGCAAAAAGGTAGTGAAGAAAATGAAGTGCAGCAGTTGCAGGAGCAAGTGGAAAGTGTTAAAGTTAAGTTACAAGAAATGTCTATTATTGAGCATGAAGATGCAATTGATATAGAGAAAATCATGCAGTATGCAGGCATGGAGAAACTCAATCAAGAAATGGTAGATACCTTTGTAGATATTATACATATCTATGATGATAGAACAATGGTGATTGATTGGACATTTAACGAGAAAACTGTTGTGAATATATTGTAGCAATAGTGCTTTATTAAATATGAAGGTTTGTAAAAGGAGGTAAGTACGTAGGAGGCTTATCTCTTTTTATAATGAGAGTAGATTTAAACAATAAAATTATATTTTTTTATTGAAACTTTATTCTTTTTTAAATATACTGAACATAAGAGGTCAAAAATAGACGAAATAAACAGAGAGAATATTTTGGAATTTGG
>JAWXVD010000249.1:0-3202 GCA_044425705.1 Eubacteriales bacterium
TTCATGAGAGTAATCCTCCTTTAGTATTTAAGTTTTTTTGTCGAAACCATTATATCAAAGGATTTGTGATTACTCTCATTTTATTTTCTTATTCAACTGACAAAAACTTTACTCTATATAATTTTTGAAAATAAAACAAAAATAAGATTTTACTTGGCTAAAAACTTGTTTCTTTATGTAAGTATATTAGCATTTGTAAGTATGGGTATCAATGGGGCATTTGTGTGCGTCTAAAAAATACTTAGTCAAATCACTAGGTAATTCTATAAATTCATTTTCAGTCCAAATTTCAAAAAAATATGTAGAAAGAGTTAATATATCTACGTTTTCTGCTTCTTCAATTGTTGAAAGAAAAGTACTGGTTAATATTGAAATATAATGAATTAACACATCTTCTTTTATACTGAAATTTATGTAAAAAGTTTTACGAGAAACGTCGGCGGTCGATGTTATCTGAGAAATAGTTATTTTGTTAAAACTGTAATTATTTAATAGGTCAATAAGAATTGGCTTTAAGCAAAAAACTTATGCGATGCCAATCATTGCACTTGCGTTTAATTTGTGCTGGGAAGGCTTGCATGCTTATACGTATTTAGTAGATAGCATTGTGGTAATACATGATGTGATTTTCAGAGGGAGGAAGTCTATAGATTGGCAAGAAGTTAAAATTTATTTAGAAAAATACGTAAGAGAATTTTATGAGGTTCTTGATACGCAAGATATAATGTGTTTCATGCTTCAATGTTGATTCGACATGCTCAAGATGAAAAGTTGTATTTATATGATGTTTTGGACATAAAAAAAGAAACGAGCAACCCGTTCAAATTATAAATTCTACTTAGTCAAAACCCACTTCTTTATGTAAGTATACTAGCATTTACGACTATAAGTGTCAATGGAGAATTTGTGTGATATAATCGTGTCAAAATCGTGTAGACACATATGTCCATAGAAAAAATAAGGCACTTCTCACTTGATGTCGTGTTTTTTCTTATTAATTTTTGATAAGATTTTAGAAATAGGAGGAAAACAATAATGAACCAATCAAAAATAGGAGGCTTTTTAAGAGCACTTCGAAAAGAGAAAGGGTTAACCCAAGAAGAGTTCGCAGAAATTGTAAATGTATCGAACAGAACAATTTCACGATGGGAAAATGGGAATAGCATGCCAGATATAGATATACTGGTTGAAATTTCTGATTTTTATGATGTTGACATTAGGGAGTTATTAGATGGGGAAAGGAAAAGTGAGAATATGGACAAAGATTTAGAAGAGACAGTAATAAAAGTGGCTGAATACGATAATGAAGAAAAGTTAAAGATGTTAAAAAAGATAAATCGATTTTCAGTGGTGGGTATTTGTACCATGATAATATATTTGATTCTATTGTTTGTTGATCCTAATGAAACATTTTTAAATGGTTTCATTTCAGGACTTATGCTTGGAGTGTCATTGGCCTCAATTATTATAAGTGCTATTTTTACTAGTAAATATGGAGCAAAAGTCAGAGCTTTTAAATTGCGTACACTAGAAAAATCACATGGCAACTACTTGACACAAGAGGGGCATGAAAAAAATGGATTTATTTAATACATTTGAGAACATTAGGAGGTTGTAAGGGGGATGTCTGCGTGTGTGGGCACCGTTATTTGTGGTGTATTATTTTAATCTTAAGTGATTGTTATTGCCGAAAGCTTGTATTAAAATTTGTGCATGAGAGGAAGATAAGCGAGGCGAAAGATGGAAAATATAAGAGTATTTAATTGCAATATGGAACTAACATTGGATATTATTGGTGGAAAGTGGAAGCCGATTATCATTTACCATGTTGGGAACAATGAGAAAATGAGATATGGAGAATTAAAACGCTTAATTCCCAGTATCAATGAACGAGTATTATCAAGAGAACTGCGAGAACTTGAACAAAAAGGCATTGTGACACGAGATGAATTTAAAGAAAAGGTTCTTCGCGTAGAATATTCCTTGACGGACATAGGGAACGATGTGCTACCTCTTTTGAATTCACTAACAGAATGGGGGAATAAATACAATCAGCAGGAGCTAGAAGTATTTTCGCTAATATGCATAAATATGACTATAAGGATTTTCAACACTGGGCAGACAAACAAGTATATTTAAACTTAGGAAATTTCTTGCTTGGAGTGGCAGCATTAGGATTAGATGCTATTGCAATGGAAGGACTAGATCTCAAGGTGTTAGATGAAGAATTTGGCCTTCGTGAAAAAGAATTCACTTCTTCTATTGTTGTGGCAGTAGGATATCATAAAGAAAGTGATTTCAATAAAGATCTACCAAAGTCAAGATTGTCTAAAGAGGAAATCATTGAAAGGATATAAATCATGCATTATACAGGTCAAGTATATCGTCATCCCATAGAGGGATACACGCCACTATTAGAAGTGACAGCAGGATGTTCGCATAATAAATGTTCTTTTTGTACGATGTACAAGGAAACGCCCTTTCGCGTTTCGTCACTGGCAGATGTGGAAGACGACTTAATAGAGATGAAGAAATTAGGTGGAGATATCAGAAGGATCTTTTTAGTAAATGGAGAGCCATTTATTATGTCCACAGAGAAGTTGGTTGTGGTAGGAGAACTTATAAATAAGTATTTTCCGAATATTGAAACTATTACTTGCTATGCGTCTATTAAAAGTCTGAAGGATAAGTCGGTGGAAGATTTAAAAAGGCTTAAATCACTAGGTTATAATGATCTTCATGTAGGGTTAGAGTCAGCATATGATCCTGCTCTTTTCCAGATGAATAAAGGATTTACATCAGAAGAAGCGTATCAATGCTTGGGAAAAGTACAAGATGCTGGTATGAGGTGGGATGCGATTATCATGACTGGTGTAGCTGGCAAGGGTAATGGGGAATTTATAGAGTGTACGGAGCTTGAGAAAATTGAGGAAGAATTATTGCTGTTAAAGTTGATTGATTTTGAAGAGTGTTATTTTTTCGGTGGTCACAATTATAATTTGATTCCAATTAACGCACCACTTAGTGAGAAGAATGAGATAATAGAGGCGTTTTACGACCGTATCAAGAACATACCAGAGTATATTCTAAATGGAGTGAAAAAGAGGGCGAATATATGATGACAATATTATTGATAGGAGTAACAGATGGGCATAAACCAGTAGCAGCATTATATACAGCTGATACCTATTATGCATCGAAA
>JAWXVD010000250.1:0-3196 GCA_044425705.1 Eubacteriales bacterium
TACCAGTAAACGAAGTATAGATGGCCTTGAAGCAGTCCATATTTTTTGTGAAAACAAGGTCATAAAATTCTTCTTTTGTGGTAGTTAAAGGGTTTACTTTATCTTGAGCGGTAGGGATAAAGTATTCTTTTCCAGGAAGGACTTCACGGACAGAACTGATCGCAGCAGAAATATGCTTGATACTGTCGATAATAACACCTTTGTCGTTGCAAAAGATGATGTTACTATGTTTACCCATCAGTTCAACGATTAAAAGTTTACGGCATACATCTCCCATTTCGTCTAAATGTTCAATTTCGAAATTCACGATACGTTCTAGCCCTGGTTGTGTAATGCTGATAATACGTCCATTCTGAATATGCTTTCTAAGAAGCATACAAAAATTTGGTGCAGTCATAGGGCTAGGTTTATTATTTTTTGTTAAATAAAGTAGTGGTAAACCAGCGCTAGCAGAAATAAGTAAGCGGTGTTGACCGCTATGATTCTTTATAGTTAGTAAAAGTTCATCTGTCTCTGGTTGTGCAATTTTATAAAGTCTTCCATTTAGTAAAGTTTCGTTTAATTCATGCACAATATTTGCAATGGTAATTCCATCAAAAGCCATAGTAATGTTTATCCCTTTCTCATAGTCTGGTGAAAATTTTATTTTTCCACCTACTCCTGTCATCTACAATAGTTTATAGTAATGATAATAGTAACAGTATATCATAGTTTTTATGAAAGGCAAGGCATTCCTGCTTGCCTATAGTCAGGAATAGAAGGGGGAAAATAAATTTTCATTATTTCTTCAGAATTTCACGGCGGATAACATCTTGACGTAGTAAATATATTCCATTATAATGAAAAGAAGCATGCGACCAAAACAAAAGAAAGAGTCGGGGCTAGAAAGGGACTGCCAATGATAAAAAGTATGACAGGATTTGGTAGATGTGAAGTAAGTGAGGAAAACCGTAAATTTACAGTAGAGATGAAATCTGTAAATCATAGATATTTTGATATCAATATTAAAATGCCTAAAAAATTAAACTTCTTTGAATCATCTATTAGAGCAACATTAAAAAAGTATATTCAACGTGGAAAAGTAGATCTTTTCATTACCTATGAAGATTTTACGGAAAATAATGTTAGTATTAAATACAATCCGGAAATTGCAGCAGAATATATGAAATATTTTGCAAAGATGGAGGAAGAATTTTCATTAGATAATGATATTAGAGTTTCCTCTCTATCACGCTATCCAGAAGTATTGTCTATGGAAGAACAAGCTATCGATGAAGAAGGCATCTGGAAATGTTTAGAAAAAGCATTGATTGGGGCAGCAGAAAATTTCGTGGAAGCAAGAGTAAATGAGGGCGAAAATCTAACTAGGGATTTAATTGATAAATTAGATAGAATGTTAGAAAATGTAGATTTCATTGCTAGAAAGTCGCCTCAAATTGTAGCAGATTACAAAAGGAAATTAGAAGATAAGGTAAAAGATTTATTGGCAGATCCAAAGGTAGATGAAAATCGTTTATTAATGGAAGTAACTATTTTTGCTGATAAAGTTTGTGTAGATGAAGAAATTGTTCGTTTGAGAAGTCATATTGAAACCACCAAAGGAACCTTGATCGCTGGTGGTAGTGTAGGACGTAAATTAGATTTTATTGCCCAAGAAATGAATCGTGAAGCAAATACTATTCTATCGAAAGCAAGTGATCTTGAAACCTCTAATAGAGCCATTGAATTAAAAACTGAAATTGAAAAAGTAAGAGAACAAATTCAAAATATCGAATAAAAGTTATGTGAACGCAGGTATGAGGTAGAGTAAATGAGCCAACTAATTCATATTGGATTTGGAAATATTGTCAATACGGCTAAAATCATTGCTGTGGTAAGCCCTGATTCAGCACCTATTAAGCGAATGGTGCAAAATGCAAAGGAAACAGGAATTGCTATTGATGCAACCCAAGGGAGAAAAACAAAAGCAGTGATTGTAATGGAAAATAGCCAAGTAGTATTATCGGCGTTGCTACCGGAGACAATAGCGAATAGAGCACAAGTAGAGAGGTTAGAACATGAAGAACAATAGAGGCATCTTAGTTGTAGTATCGGGATTTTCAGGTGCGGGAAAAGGAACATTAATGAAAAAATTAATGGAGACTTACTCTAATTATTCCTTATCAATTTCAAAAACATCACGTTTACCAAGAGATGGTGAAGTAGATACTAGAGATTATTTTTTTACAGCCAAAGAAGTCTTCGAACAAGAAATCGGTGAGGATGGATTTGTTGAGCATGCTTGCTATTGTGGAAATTATTATGGAACACCAAAAAAATACGTAGAAGAACAGTTGTCTAAAGGACAAGATGTGATTTTAGAAATAGAAATACAAGGCGCTTTGAAAATCAAAGAGAAATTTCCTAGAGCATTGCTGTTGTTTGTGATGCCACCAAATGCCACAGAACTAGAAAAAAGATTGCGTGGACGAGGAACAGAGACAGAAGAACAAATTAAAGCGAGAATCAAGAGAGCTGCTGAGGAAGCAGATGGCATTGAACAATATGAATATATTGTTGTAAATGATAACTTAGAAGAATGTGTAAAAGAGCTACATAGCATTATCCAAAATGCTAAAAATGCATCAAATAGAAATTTAGAATTTATAGAAACCATTAGAAAAGAAATAGTAGACATATCGAAAGGGGAATAGAAGATGTTACATCCATCATATTCAGATTTATTAAAAGTAGTAAACAGTGAAGTAGAACAAGGTGAGGCGCCAGTAGTTAACAGTAGATATTCAATTGTTATGGCAACTTCTAAAAGAGCAAGACAAATTATTGGGGGAGACGAACCACTTGTTTATGCAGCTGGTAAGAAACCACTTTCTATTGCTATTGAAGAATTGAATCAAGCTGAAATTAAAATTTTAACAGGTGATGAAGAAGATACAGAAATCATGATTGATGAAGTTGAAGAAACAACTGTATAAGTAGAAGAACGTATATAAGCAGTAAGTGCATAGGAAACGTTATGCAAATCTGCTCATGAAAGTGTTACTAACGCCGCAGAATCATCTGTGGCGTTTTTAGTCAAGAAAGGCAAGATAGTAAGAATGGATAAAATTTTATTTGTATCACTAGGTTGTGATAAAAACTTAGTAGATTCAGAGATGATGATAGGCATGTTAGCAGAGTATGGCTATCAATTTAC
>JAWXVD010000067.1:0-18095 GCA_044425705.1 Eubacteriales bacterium
CCATCATCACATTAATCGTGGCACCCACCGAAACCACATCTAAGTAAATGTGACTTCCTTTCAATACTTCTGCTTCTGTTACGATTAAACCATGGGAAATGCTCACTCTTGCTCCCAAAGCTTTCCAACCTTTAATATGTTGGTCAATCGGTCTACTTCCAATATTGCAA
Organism: Eubacteriales bacterium; assembly: GCA_044425705.1. Taxonomy (GTDB): domain Bacteria; phylum Bacillota; class Clostridia; order Lachnospirales; family Lachnospiraceae; genus JAWXVD01. The sequence continues at coordinate 171 of JAWXVD010000067.1, forward strand.
CCACCAGGCAGTACTACTTCTGCTCTTCTATATTTTCCAAGCATAGCACCTATTAAATAATAAGATGCTCTGATTTTTTTGATATAATCATCTTCAATCACATGTCCATGGATGTTCGCTGCATTAATCTTTACCGTGTGTCGATCCACGCGTTCCACAATAACTCCAATGCTCTCCATAGCTTGAATCAATACATTGGTATCACGCACATCTGGTACATTCTCTATTGTTACTGTTTCATCCGTCATAACTGCTGCTGCCAAAATAGCAAGTGCCGCATTTTTTGCACCGCATATCTCAACCTCACCAACAAGCGGACTTCCACCTTTAATTATATACTGTTCCATTTTTTGCCCTCTATCTATATCACTGCACTTCTACAGAATAACTCGTTTTTATAATACTCTATCTGCACTATTATAACACAATTTTTCATTTTGTAAACCTTCAAAAGACATTGGGTCTATAAAGAATCATAAACTTAATAAATTTTCAATTACTAAATTATCTAAAAATAAGACAATGGATTGACTGCCACACCATTCGAACGTATCTCAAAATGAATATGTGGTCCTGTACTCACACCCGTATTTCCAGTTAAAGCAATCTTATCTCCTTGGGAAACACTCTGCCCCACTGAAACCAGCACCTTACTTAAATGCGCATACCTAGTCTCCAAACCACCTGGATGTGTAATATAAACAACATATCCATATCCACTTGCCCAACCAGCTCTTGTAACCGTTCCTCCACTTGAAGCAGATACCGCTGTTCCTACTGGAACTGCCCAGTCTATACCTTGGTGATATGTGGATGCACCTGCAGTCGGCGAAGTTCGATATCCAAATGATGAAGATATTGTACCTCCTGAAATCGGTTTGATAAATGTTGGTGGAATCTTGGTTCCTCTCTCTACAATCTTTGGAACTGCTTCCACAATAATCTCTTCTTTTTCAATCACTCTGTCGATTTCTTTATCATTTCTATATGTCACCATGACCGCAACATTTCTTTTTCCTGCAGATGGTTCTTGCAATGTAACTTGATCTGTTGTGTACCAGTCGTCATTGTCTACATAAATGATGTCTGCATCGTAAGTTTCTTCATAATATACAAGTTCTTCACGTTCTACCGATAATTCTGGTTCTGGTTCTGTAACTGTAATTTCATCACCGATTCTAATAATAGAGTTTTCATTTTCAATATTTGGATTAATTTCAATGATTTTTTCCATTGGAATATTTACTTTTTCTACAATTTGAGACAAAGTATCACCAGAAACAACTTCATAGATTACATTGATTTCTTGTTCCTTAGTGACTTCATCAATCGCTACATCTATTTCTGTAATTTCACTCTCTAGTAAATAGGCTTCCACGATTTCAACCTTATCACCCATTTCTAAGGCTTTTAATCCATAATCAAAATCATCGAATGATTTCTCTACTGCCGGCTCAATTGCATCAAAAACTTCTGTTAAATAAGCTTCCACACCAGCCTCTAATAAAGGATCTGTTTCCACCCCAATATTTTCCCATGTATCTAGTACATTCACTGTCAATACATTCACTTCTCGGCTTGGATCTAATACTAATTCTGTCTCAAAACGATTTTCCGTATCATATTTATCAATGGCTGCTTGTAACAGTTCATTTACCATATCACTATTCTGTAAATTTACTGCATATTCATTAATTTTAACTGTATAAGAACGTTGCAATGTTTCTTGTACATTACTTCTCAATACTTCCGTCATGGCAGTAATCATAGTGTCCACTTTGTCCACTTGACCGATATAAACCTCTTCGCCTTCCACTTCCAAAGTAGTTTCTACAAATACCAACTCATCTGATTCTTGTGCTAAATTTGCCCTTGCTTGTATTAACATGCCGTCTACTATTTCAGTATCTGCAACATATCCTATATTTATTCCATTTAAAATCACTTGAAAATAATTATCACCTGTTGATACGACCGATGTATATTGTGGTATAAATAAAATATTGAGTACGATCACCCAAAAAAATACTTTTATTTTATTTACTGTTTTTTTTCTATTAAATTGTATATTTGTTTTCATATGCTCTTCCATTATTTCACTTACTGTTGTAATATTTTCGTAACATTTCCATATTAACAGTATTTTTGTCACTTGTAAAGCAAAAGGTTTTTCAAGCAGATTTTAAATAGATAGTTATGGGGCACAAGTAGCCTATAACTATCTATTATTTTTTTTCACACTATAACCAAAACCACCGATTTCTTTTCCCATGGTAAAATAACTACCGTGGGAATAGGTAATGGGTTTGGCATGAGACAAGTGAAATTTGTTTTTCTCGTCCATATAGGCTTCATCTGCATGCACCGCTACCACTTCTGCTAAAAACATGTGGTGGGATCCTAGTTCTTTGATTTCCGTCACCTTGCACTCTAAACTTACTGGACTTTCTGCCACGTAAGGAACATTCACCTTTTCACCTAGTATTTTTGTAAGATTCATTTTCTCCCATTTATCTACATCTCTACCACTTACCACTCCACAGTAATCTGTGGCAAAAGCCAAGTCTTCTGTTGTTAAGTTAATAATAAACTCTCCCGTTTCCTTTATCATATGATAAGAGTATCTCTCTGGTCTCACTGAAATCGAAACCATTGGTGGATTTGTACATATAGTACCCGCCCATGCAATGGTAATCAAATTATCATTTCCCGCTTCATCTCGTGTACTTACCAAAACTACTGGCAATGGGTACAACATGTTCCCTGGTTTCCAACTTTGTTTTCCCATATAAACTATTGTTCCTTTCCAAACTTTAAATGTTCTTTTTCAATTATTCTTTCCTTAAATCTAGGATTCATTTACTGCTGATAGAATCATTACAAAAGTCCTAAAATTTGCGAAATTTGAATTCCTAGATTTGCTAAAATACTGATTAAAATCAATAGCAACATAATCATTGACCCTTTTGCTTTTTCGCCTTTTTTTTCTAGCTGTTTGTCCTTTAAGATTGCTGATTCTTCTTGTACTACTGCCTGCACATTTCGATACACCTTAACATTCTCTTTATGTACATGGTCTTCCATGGTTCCAAACAACTCTTCTATTTTTTCTTGATTTTCCACGATAGATTTTTGCAAAAATGCCAATAACTCTTTTAATTCTGTTTCTGACTGTGTTTCAACCTGTTTCATGGGCACTTCTATTTGTTGTGCTCTTTTTAAACATTCGCCGCTTGCTTCTTCTATTTGTTGTACTCTTTTCAAACATTCATCACTTACTTCTTCCATTTTCTGGCATGATAATTCTGCAATTTTACTAAGCTGAGCAGCCGTCATGATATTTTTAGCCGCAATACTACGTAACTCACCGATACATGCTTGATATTCCGATATCTGAATTTTTAATTTTTTATTTTCCTTCAATTCTATACTTGTATTAGCTTTCATAAGCTCTGTGCTATTCAATCTTTGTACGATTTTTCCCATTAATTTATCCATATTTTTCCCTTCTCTTCATGTCAAGTTTTTATTTTTCATGCATTTTGCATAATTGTTCTTTTTCTTTTCTCTCTGTTTTGTTATTATTCACTACATCTTTACATTTCGTTCATATTTTATTCATATTCCATTGCTATAATAATAATATCTTCAAAAGAGATATAACTTAAAAATTTCAAATGAATTTTTTCATAATAGCCTAGATGCTGAAAAGTGTCTAGGCACTCCTCATTTTATGGGAATTTTTTATGTTTTTACAATCAACTTTGTTCATTTTTCTAGTCAATTTTCTTTTACATCCCTTTGCCATATTTTTGAATTTCTTCATTTAAAGATAACATGTTAGCATCCAAATCCGACACCATTTTAGCACACTCCACCAATTCTTCTTTAATATGACTTGGTGCATTTCCCTCAAACTTATAATTTATTTTATGTTCTAAAGTTGCCCAAAAATCCATTGCAACTGTTCGAATTTGTATTTCTACTCTTGCATTCATAACACGGTCTGATAAAAAGACAGGTAATGAGACAATCATGTGATAACTTTTATACCCACTGGCTTTCGGATTTTTCATATAATCTTTTATAGAAATTACTTCAATGTCATCCTGATTTCTAATCATTTCTGCAATCTGATAAATATCAGAAGTAAAAGAGCAAATAATACGTACACCTGCAATATCATTGACATGATCTACCATATTTTCAATATTAGATTCGTATCCATGTTTTTTTAATTTCTTCACAATACTTTCTGATGTTTTTAATCGAGATTTGATATGTTCAATTGGATTGTAATTGTGTATATGCTTAAATTCTTCATTTAATATTTCCAATTTAGTTTCCATTTGCTTTAGTGCCGAATTATAAACTAGGATAACTTCCTTCCAATTATCTACAGGGCTATTTTTTCTGTCTGTTGTTTTTTTGTCCATCTTTATACCTCGCTTTAATTTATGCAATTCCCCTACTCACATTAATAACCTTTATGTACCTATTCAACCATAGGATGAACTGTTACATTTTTATACTTTTAGTATATTTTCCATCATATAAACATTCTATAAATCGTTATCTTGCACAAATTTAAATATATTCATAGTATAGCATAATTATACCTTTTTTGCTATAATACTTTGTATTGCAAATATATATTGGTTACTATTTTGTTACATTTCACGCCCACACAAATCACTCCGCTGATTTGTGTGGAGAGAACGATTACAAGAGCCAATTAGCATGCCCCTCGCCGTAGGCGACTTTAAATGGGCATGCGATCGTTACTTTTTACGGCGTAGCCGTGAAAAGTAACACTATTTTGTTTACAGTTCACACGTAAGCTGTAACCTATTTACCAAAATTGTAACAGAAGGGAGTTATGATATATTCTTCTAGAATATATCATAGATAAAAAATATGCGTATTTGGTTTAAAGAAATAAAAGATAATAGATTATTACGAGATACTGTCATCGCTAATTATAATGATGACACTAGAACTCATAAGGTTTTTCAAGCTCTAGAAGAAGTCTGTTATGCATTTGACCTAGGCAAGCCCATCTGGCTAGATGTAACTATCGAAGAATTTAAGCGCCACTCTAAAGCGCGCTTCACCGCTGATTGTTTTATAGAGGAAATTCCTTTCGACTATTTAGAAATCCATGTGATTGAAGAAGATTGATAACTATTAGCCCATAAAAAATAAAAAATTTAGACGAATTACAAAATAATTGAATAATTATGTTGACAGTGCATATCATATGTAGTAGTATTTGATTATCCAATACATAGTATTGAATACTACATGTTGTCTTTTAACTTTATTAAAGTTTGTATGAAATAGATTTTTTCATATATAGAGAAAGGAAAGGTATGATATATGCAAATTACAATTCGTGAACCTGGCAGTGCACTAACACACTTTATCGCAATGATGATGGCTATTGTAGCCTCTATTCCACTACTAATTAAAGCAGGGCTTTCTTCTACAAATGTGAGCTTTTGGTCAATGGCCATTTTTATGACTAGCATGATTCTATTATACGGTGCTTCAACCACCTATCACTCTGTTAGCGTTACCGACAAAATTCTAAAACGTTTTCGCAAACTAGACCATATGATGATATTTGTACTGATTGCAGGCTCATATACACCAATCTGTTTGATTGTTTTAAATGGTACCTTAGGCTTCACCTTATTGGCCGTTGTGTGGGGAATCGCTTTTGTAGGCATTTTAATCAAAGCTTTTTGGATTACATGTCCTAAATGGTTTTCTTCTGTCATTTATATTTCTATGGGTTGGGTTTGTATTGCTGTGTTTGGTCCTTTATGGAATTCACTTCCAAAAACCTCTTTCCTATGGTTAGCAGGTGGTGGTATTAGCTATACCATAGGCGGTGTCATCTATGCATTAAAAATGCCAATCTTCAATGCAAAATATAAGAACTTTGGTTCTCATGAAGTATTTCATATCTTTGTTATGGTAGGTAGCATTTTACACTTCATCTTTATGTATCGCTACGTAATCTAGCCTATCATGCAAATTTCGTAATTATTTAGAAAATCCTTGAACAGTGACAAAAATCTTATTCTTCACACTATAACAAGCAAAAAGGTTATTACCAATTGATTCATTTTGGTAATAACCTTTTTTTATTAAGTCCTGTTATTTCACTCAATTGCAAGAATAAAATCACCACTGCTGAGAGTAAAAATTTATTTTCCTTTTTACACTTCATATCCGTTAGGATTTCCACTTTGCCATCTCCAAGAATCTTCACACATTTCTTTGATTCCATTCTCAGCCATCCATCCAAGTTCCTCTTTTGCTTTTGTAGCATCTGAGTAACAAGTAGCAATATCACCTGCACGTCTTGGTTTCATAGAATATGGAACCTTTACATCTGTTGCTGATTCAAAATTATTTACAATATCTAATACACTATACCCAACTCCAGTACCTAGATTGTAAATATTCAGCCCTGACTTATCTTCGATTTTTGCCAAAGCTTTTACATGTCCTTTTGCTAAATCTACAACATGGATATAATCTCTTACTCCTGTTCCATCTGGTGTATCATAATCATTTCCAAAAATTCCTAATTCTTTTAATTTTCCAACTGCAACTTGTGTTACATATGGCATTAAGTTATTTGGAATACCATTTGGGTTTTCTCCCATAGTTCCTGATTTATGTGCTCCAATTGGATTGAAGTAACGAAGAATCACTACATTCCATTCTGGATCAGCTTTTTGTATATCTGTTAAAATTTGTTCTAACATAGACTTTGTCCAGCCATATGGATTTGTACATACACCCTTAGGGCATTCCTCTGTAATTGGAATAAATGCTGGATCTCCATAAATAGTTGCCGAAGATGAAAAAATGATATTTTTACAATTATTTTTTCTCATAACATCTACTAACACCAACGTACCAGCAATATTATTTTCATAATATTCCCATGGTTTTACAACAGATTCACCAACTGCTTTTAATCCTGCAAAATGAATACATGAATCAATTTCTTCTTTTGCAAAAACATCTTCAAGTGCTTCTCTGTCTAAAATATCCGCTTTGTAGAATTTAACTGGTTTTCCTGTAATTGCTGTTACTCTCTCTAAAGATTTCTCGCTAGAATTACTAAGATTGTCCAGTACCACAACTTCATATCCTGCACTTTGTAATTCCACTACTGTGTGAGTGCCAATATAACCTGCTCCACCTGTTACTAAAATTGCCATAATTATTCCTCCTGTTATGTGGCTGTTTACCACAATTTTTCAGGGTAAACACCTTTTTCTTTTAACTCTTTTATCGATGCCATTACAACTGGCTTATCTTCTTGATATGTGACACCAAACCATCTGTCACTTGATGAAAGTACTTCTACACTGGCTTTACCATTTTTCAATAATACATCCATTTCAACTGGTATTAAGCATTCTGCTTTCAGTGGATTTTTAGCAACTGCCTCTTTAAAAAATAAATGCATTGCTTTTTCAAATTCTTCTAATACGCTTGGATAAAATCCCCACATATTCATAGATACTAAGGTATCTACCGAAACTGGAACGTAAGTCTCACCATCGTCTTCCGTATAGGCAGCACCTGTTTCTGTCTGAATAATTTTTGAACGTTCTTTAATTGTTGTTAAGAATCCATGATCATTAATCACACAGCATCCTCTTGCTACAGAACCTGTTTTCGTCAACGTTTTTCCTAATTCATAACCCACCATAGCATAGTTGTTTTCTGTATCATCTGCATGTGCCATTAAATAATCATATAAGGTTTTATATGCACTTTTTCCATAGTAATCATCTGCATTAATAACTGCAAAAGGTTGATTTAAGACTTCTTTACAACATAGTAATGCATGGGTAGTCCCCCAAGGCTTCACTCTTTCCTCTGGAATTTGAAAATCTGCTGGAACATCTAACATGTCTTGAAAAACATACTCTACTGCAATATGTTTACTAACAGCATTTCCGATACATTCTCTAAAATCATTTTCATGCTCTTTTTTAATAATAAAAACTACTTTTTCAAAACCTGCATGCATAGCATCATAAATAGAAAAATCTATGATTTTATGTCCTTGTTCATCGATTGGATCTATTTGCTTCAATCCTCCATATCGGCTTCCCATTCCTGCTGCTAAAATCACTAAAGCTGGTGCATTCATAACTTACCCTCCTATTGTATACTTACAACTCTTCTTCTCACAATTCTTTTTTGTTGCAAAGACCTGTCAAAATGTTAACACAGTATTTGCATGCTGATAATTGTCTCATCTCTCAAATGGACATCTCCTAAAACATTTTATTTCTCGGATTATTATACCTTTTTTTGTCAACTTTTTCAACTTAATTTCTACTCCCCTACAGAACCCTTGTAACGATTCAGCCATAGGCTGAAAGTTACAAGATTATGCACACAAATCGCTAAAAAGAAGTGATTTGGCGCTGTCTACTAGGATTTTTATGTCAGTAATTCTAATAATTCTTCCTTCGTAAAGCTACTGCCTAGTACCATCTCACCTTCTAATACCTGCTCTGCTAAATGGGTCTTTTTTTGTTGTAGTTTTACGATATTTTCTTCAATTGTTCCCTGTGCAATTAGTTTATATACATTGACTACATTCTTCTGTCCGATACGATGGGCTCGGTCTGTTGCCTGATTTTGCACTGCCACATTCCACCATGGGTCAAAGTGAATCACAATATCTGCTGATGTTAGATTCAATCCAGTACCACCTGCCTTTAAAGAAATACAAAATACACTGGTTTGATCCTTGTTAAACTGTTCTACTAATTCCATTCGTTTTTCTTTTTTCGTTGCTCCAGTTAATGTAAAGAAACTTATCTTTTCATCAATCATTCTCTCTTGTAACTGTTCTAACATGGTTGTAAATTGCGAAAACAACAATACTTTATGACCGCTATTAGCTGCCCTTTGCAGTAGTTCCATACACATGTCTATTTTTGCCGAACTCCCTTTATAATTGTCGAATATTAGGCTTGGATTACAACAAATTTGTCGCAACTTTGTCAATTCTGCTAAAATTTGAATTTTTGATTCTCTCCATTCCTTATCTGTTTTTTTATCTAACATAAGCTGCATTCTTTTCACATGAGCATCATAAATTTTTTGCTGTTCTCCATTTAATTGCACATATAAATTTTCCTCTAATTTGTCTGGCAAATCCGTTAATACTTCTTCCTTTAATCGGCGTAATATAAAGGGGTGAATCATTTTTTGTAATCTTCTTAATGCTGCTTCATCTTGGTTTTGTGTAATCGGAATTTCCAATTGCTCTCTAAAATTTTGGTATTTCTTTAAAAATCCTGGCATTAAATAGTCAAAAATACTCCATAACTCACTTAGTCTATTTTCCATAGGTGTTCCAGTCAGTGCTAATCTAAAGCTGGATTCTATCTTTTTTACCGCCTTTGCTGCTCTTGTATTGTGGTTTTTGATATATTGTGCTTCATCTATAATCTGACAGTGAAAGGCAATATCTTGATAGCTTTCCAAATCCCTTTTTAATAAATCATAGGAGGTAATCAAAATATCACGACTGGTGCTATTTTTTATGATTTCGCTTCGTTCCCCCATTGTCCCTACCACCATTTTCACTGGTAACATAGGTGCAAACCGCTTACACTCCATACTCCAATTAAAAACCAAAGAAGCAGGTGTAACAATTAAACAACGCTTGTTTTCATCTTGTTTGGCTTCTAGGTATTCAGAAAGCAACACAGCAATAATTTGCAATGTTTTTCCAAGTCCCATATCGTCTGCAAGAATACCACCAAATCCATTGCTTTTCAACGTTTTAATCCATAAAAATCCTGTTTTTTGATATTCACGTAGAATATCTTCTAGGCTAGCTGGTATCTCATAGTCATTATCGTCTATGGTTTTCATGTTACGAATCAATGCTTTAAAGTTTTTATTCTTGCTATAAGATAAATTATTTTTTTCTTTTAATTGTGCATCAAGGTACAAGGCTCTAAATTTAGGCAAAACAATCCTGCCGTTCTGCCAATCCTTTGTATCAATCTGCAACCCTTTTTGCAATTCGATTAAGGTTTCCAATCCTTCCCCTTGGACATTTAAAAAGTCACCATTTTTTAATCGATAGTATTTTTTTCTTCTGTCATACTTTGACATAATTTCCATCAATTGCTCTAGTTCCATATCACCTGCTGTTAGATTTAATTCCAACATGTCACCAGAGAGGGAAACTCCCACACTCATCTGCGACGCTACTGTTACCTTTACCCCCTTTAATGTATCAGAAATATATACTTCGCCCATTTCTTGTAATCTAGGAATTCCTTCCATTAATAAGTGATAAATTTTATCTTCATCTTGTGCGATGACCATACACTGCTTGCTCTCATCAAATGCATTGCAAAAAGCACCTATTGCTTGTCCTACCATGACCTCTCTTGGAATATCTCTAAGTTCTATTTCTTCTTCCCTTTGATATACATTGTACATTTTTTCGCCGTAAATAGACTTTACTTCACAAGTGATAAAATCAGGTTCTGGTGCATCCAAATAAATAGCAAACTTCACAGGTTTCATGCTATAAGCTTCTTCTAAAAATGACGTATTTTCAATTTCATAATATAATTTTAACGTTGGTAACAACTCTCGAATAAATAAAGGCATATCTCCCTTATCGATATACAGTGATTTCTCTATCTTTTTCCCTATGCATTCTAAAAATGGTGCAATCTCATCTAGCTTATCTTTTGCTATCTTATAAATCGTTCCGTCTTGAAAATAAAAATAATATCTATCGCAACGATAACCCATTGCACTATTTTTAACTTCTACAGTAACACCCATCGCCTCTTCAATTAATAATAATTTCCGCTGAATGTCTTTTTCCGCTATCTGCCACAATCTCTCTCCCTTATCATCGATATTGGCATGAAATTCTTGATTTTCCATAAGTAAAAGAAATTCTTCTAATTCTCCGCTATCCAAGTATAATTCTCTCATATTTGATTTACTATATACACTGAAATGATAAGGTTGTTCTCTTTTTAGTTTTTCTAGCTGTTTTAATACAAACTGCACTAAATCCTTTGATTCCTCTTGAAACATTTTAATATGATGAATAAAATGCAATTTTTGACCATATCGATAGGCTTCTTTCGATTCAAAGGCCTGATAAAATTTCACCAAATCCTTTAACACATACATATGAGAAATTCCGATTTTAAACTCAATTTGAAAATTATCTCCCCGTTTTTCTAGATAGGGAATAAATGCCACTTTTCCAATATATTCATTCTGCAAATAGGGTAATGTATTTTCCAAAACACTTTTTTCCAATAATCTTTTTAAGTCTAATGATGTGTTTCTATGTTGTATTTGTATTTCATTTTTAAATCCAGTAGCTTCTCCTGCTTGCAAAGATGAAATTATAGGTGCTGAAGTTAATAATTTATTTTCAACCTCATATCTAGACATTTCACTTCCTTGTATGTGCAAATCACTATTTTCCCACAACGATAGATGAGATACTCCTTTTTGTATATATTTGTGATTTTCCAATGCCTCTATACCAGTCTTTTTTTTCTGTTTATCCCTCATATTGATATACGTAAGTAAAACTGCTACGCAATGCTTACAAATACCTGAATAGGATGAAAAAGCTCGACAATTGCAATTTGATTCCACTATGGTATGGTATTCCTCATCCACAATTACACTTACTTGATATTGATTATATCCACTCCCCTGCACAGATGCCTTGATTTCTCTCTGTTGGTATCCATCTTCCTTATAATCTTCATATTCTAAATACAACACATTTTCAGTTTTATAAAGTTGCATACCCCTTATATAGGTTTTTGTATTTGCTTCGTCTTTTATATCTGCAATCGTTATCATTATACCCTCTTTTAATGAACTCTTATTTGAACAAGTAATCACCTTATAGTCTAACATGTAAAACACATTTATCCAATGATATTTTTCAGTTTTCTCTGATTTGATATTTTTCAGTTTTCTCTGATTTTATCTTCTTAGGTAAACACACTTACCATTTTTGCATATAATAAAATAACTTCCTTGATAAGGACTATGATGATGTCTTTTGTTCAAACTTTAAATCAACTATTACCTGGAGAAAACGCATCCATTTTAGAAATACATACTACTGGCTCTATTCATCGTCACCTTCTGGATTTAGGCTTTGTGGAAAACGCAGAGATTACGTGTCTTGGCAATAGTCCTTTGGGTGATCCTTCTGCATATTTTATTCATGGAGGAATCGTTGCATTACGTGACCATGAATGTTCACAAATTCTAATAACCAAAAAACATAGTACCACTCGCCTGCTTGCATTGGCTGGCAATCCAAATGTTGGTAAGAGTACCATTTTTAATACATTGACAGGCTCTAACCAACATACAGGAAATTGGTCTGGAAAAACTGTGTCTAATGCATATGGATGTTTTACCGTAGGTTCCCACCCCATTACACTTGTAGATTTACCTGGTACCTATTCTTTGTTTCCACACTCTTTTGAAGAAATGGCTGCTAGTGATTTTATCTGTTATGAACACCCCGAAATAACCATAATTGTATGTGATGCTACCTGTCTTGAACGTAGTTTAAACCTAGTGTTACAAACGTTAGAATTAACTGGCAATGTTATTCTCTGTGTGAATCTTATGGATGAAGCAAAAGAAAAGCAGATTTATTTGAATCTACCTCTTCTTTCTAAAATTTTAAATATTCCTGTAGTTGGTACCGTTGCCAAGAAAAAGGACCAATTGCAGAATTTATTAGAAACTATCGATCTTTCACTGTCCTCTCCAAACTTTCCGTCTCCAAGAAAAATTATGTATTTTGATACATTGGAGGATTCCATACACACATTAGAAGAGGCTTTTTCTAAAGAGGGCATTACTCTATCAAACTCTCGTTGGCCATGTCTCCATTTTTTACTAGAAGATGAATTTTCACCTTCATCTCTTGCATCCATTCACACCCTCAGTGAAGAACAAAAAAACACCATTTATAACATGGTTATCCACGAAAAAGAACTACTCTATCAAAAGGGAATTGACTCTGAAAAACTACATGAAGAAGTAGCCACCACACTATCCAACCAAGGAAAAGAAATTCACCAAAAAGTAGTAACTTATAAAAATCCCACCTATCTAAACAATATTTTAAAAGTTGATCAAATTGTAACTAGTAAAGTGTTTGCTTTTCCACTTCTACTATGCTTATTATTATTTTTATTTTGGTTGACTATTGTAGGTGCCAACTATCCTTCTCAACTGCTTTCTAACTTTCTATTTACTGGTCAAGATAAGTTAACTATGCTCTTCACATATTTCCATGCCCCCAGATGGCTTCACGGTATATGTGTCCTAGGCATCTACGGTGTTTTAGCTTGGGTAATATCTGTTATGTTACCGCCTATGGCTATTTTCTTTCCCTTATTTACCCTATTAGAAGATGTGGGCTATCTACCTAGAATTGCTTATAATCTAGATCGTCCATTTCAACGTTGTAATGCCTGTGGGAAACAAGCCCTTACTATGTGTATGGGCTTTGGATGTAATGCTTGCGGCATAGTTGGTTGCCGTATTATCTCTTCTAAACGAGAACGATTGCTAGCCATTTTAACAAATAATTTCGTACCTTGTAATGGAAGATTTCCTACTCTCATTGCCTTGATTTCCATGTTTTTTATCAGCTCCAGTAATGAATTGTTTACCTCTTTCACTTCTGCTTTATTTTTAACTTTACTTATTTTATTTAGTATTTTTATGACTTTTTTTTCAACTAAAATACTTTCCCTTACTCTCCTAAAGGGAATGCCATCAGCTTTTACACTTGATTTACCACCTTATCGTAAGCCACAAATAGGTAGTATTCTCCTTCGTTCTCTGTTAGACCGTACATTAGTTGTCTTAGGCCGTGCTGTGGTTGTTGCCATCCCTGCTGGGATTATTATTTGGTCTATGGCTAACATAAACTATCAATCACAAGCACTTTTAACAATCGTGTCGAACTTTTTAGACCCTTTTGCCCGCTTAATGGGCTTAGACGGAACCATTCTACTAGCTTTTATCCTAGGAATACCTGCCAATGAAATCGTATTACCCATTATTTTGATGTCCTATACTGCAACTGGTTCTCTCATTGAAATCGAAAATCTCACTACCATGAAGCAACTCTTAGTGGAAAATGGCTGGACTTCTCTAACTGCCTTATCTACTATGTTATTTTCACTCATGCACTGGCCTTGCTCCACTACTTTACTAACGATAAAAAAAGAAACTCATAGTATAAAATGGACACTGTGGGCATTTATCATCCCTACTATAAGTGGTATCCTAGGCTGTATATTGCTAAATCAAATAGCAAATTTATTTTAACCATCAAGATATAAAATATTAGAGAACTATTACAAACCGACTCCATACTATATTAAATTTAAGCATACCAAGCAATCACAAAATTCAAATAACCTGCAAATGTAAGCCAAATAAGATAGGGAATCATTATGACACCTGCAATTTTGTTAATTTTATAAAATCCAATAGTGGTAATGAAAACTAAAACCCATAATAATACCAACCATACAAAAGCAAACCAATATGCTTCTAATCTAAAGAAGATAATTGACCAAAAGAAGTTCACTACTAATTGTAGCCAATACAATTGCAATGCCTCTTCTTTTCCCTCATAATCATTAGTTGATACAAATACTAAATATGCGCTAATTCCCATAAATATAAATAATATTGTCCAAACTATAGGAAATACAATACTAGGTGGTGCTATCTCAGGTTTATATAAACTTTCATAAACATGAGTACTATTCCTAGTTAAAATGCCTGCCAAATTTCCAACGCCTAAACTAATGATAATACTACCTATTAAATACTTCCATTGTATTTTTTCCATCATACATTCTCCTTCACTCTATAGGTTAGATTGCATAGCTACATCGTGAAATGTAACCTATAGAGTAACCATTCTGATTCTTACTCTACAAATAAGTTATAGGTTAATGTATGATGACAAATCGGTAAACATGATAAATATTCATGTTTTCATAATACTATAATGTTTATCTATCGCTACCCGTACCTTTACGACATAAAAAAAACCTTGCCTTTTTCAACCTATACTTTTTCAACAAAATATGCTAAAATATCTCCATGGTGCTACCATAACGGTAGGCGGTTTCCCTCGATACTTCTGGAGGGTTATGCCCTCTAAGTACATTGTTTCTTACAATGGGAAAGGAGGGATTGCTATGGTTACATATTCGGAATTATTTGAATTTTGTTTATTAATCGTTGCTATTGTAGGTCTTGTTTACAAGATTTCATATAAAAAATAATCGCCCTAGCGTCCAAACTTAGCGATTATTTTTTAATTTCTATGTTGAGGGACTAACCGTCTATCGGTAGCACCTTTTTATATTCTTATAGTAAATCAATTTTCTTTATCTGTCAATGGGTTTTTGATTTTTCGTTACTGTTCACTTACTTTTCAGACCCACACAAATCACTCCCTATCTTTGATACCATTTAGCTTGCGAATCATACAGTTCTTTGTACTTTCCATGATTCATAAGTAACTCTTCATGAGTGCCCTCTTCACAGATTTTCCCATGATCCATCACAATAATTCTATCCCCTAACTTTACACAACCAAGCCTATGGGTAACTATAATTGCCGTCTTTTCTTTCGTCATTATTTGATCCACTGAAATAACTTTGATTCTTCCAGTGGATCAATTGCAGCTGTGGGTTCATCCAAGACAATCAATTTATGGTCGCTGTACATTCCTCTTGCTATGGCAACACATTGCCATTCTCCACCAAACATCTCCCCTGTTCCAAACTCTCTAGATAACAGGGTATCAAGTCCTTGTGGAAATTTTTTTAAAGATAACTCTATTTTATTTAATAAATCTATGAGCACTTCCTCTTTTTGTGCTATTTTTTTTGTTTTATTTCTGTTTCTTTTACTCCTTTTTGTATTTCCTTTTTAGCCATATTTCCAATACAAATATTATCTCTTATGGTCATTTTATATTTCATAAAATCCTGAAATGCCACTGAAATAATATCGTATACTTTATTACACCTAGTTTTAGAAATATCAACGTCATCATACAAAACTTGTCCTGATTTTGGGGAAAGCATACCCGTCATCACTCTAACAAGGGTAGTTTTTCCCGAACCATTTTCTCCTACAATAGCTACTGTTTCTCCTGCTTTCACCGTCAAATTAATATCTACTGAAAATACTGATAGAAAGGGCTCTTGCAACTCCCAATTGCATTTATGCATACATAGTGCATACAAAATTTATTTATCACCATAATGTGTTCTACATTCTAAAATTTCTATCATATCATTTTCTATTCTATAGATTAAACGATTTTTTTCATCGATTCGCCTGCTCCAATATGACGATAAATTTCCACTTAACTGCTCAGGTTTTCCTATCCCATCATATTCGTTTCTTTCTATATCTTTTAGCAATTGATTGATTTTTTCAAAGTTTTTTTATCTTGTGATTGCCAGTAAATATAATCTTCCCAAGCAACACTATCAAAAATCAATCGTTTACTCATTTTCAAATTCCTCTAGCTCTTCCATTGTTTTGATAACAACACCCTCTTTTGACTCCATTCTTTTCGCTGCTGCTTCTAATACTTGGAGATTAAATGGATTATAGAAATCATCACTTGCAGTTACCGCAAAAGGTATCCCACTTCTCATAATCGATTGCTTTAAAAACATTCTTACCGCCGTTGGTGTATCAATTCCCAATTTTGTAAAAAGTTGATCTGCCTGTACTTTCAATTCATTTTCTACACGAACTTGTATTAAACCATTTTGTGCCATATACTTCACCTCTTTCAATGTGTTTGTAATTCAATTGTATTTCATTTGCATACTTTTGTCAATATTTTATGTTTTTCTAATTATAATATAATACGTATTTTCAAATATTTTATGCATTTGCATCATTAATGACTTTTTAAAATAGGAATATTCTAATACAAACCACTCTATTTATCTTTTATAAACTATGCATACAAAATTCCAAGCAACAAAAAAGCTCCAAACCCTGATATTCTCTAGGTTTGAAGCCTTTCATACTACTGCCGGCGACGGTCATCGGTCGCTTCCAGTGCGTATACAGCATTAAAAAAACACCATCCTAAAGGATGATGTTTTTTTAATGCCGGCGACCGGAATCGAACCGGTACGGGAGTATAAGTCCCGCAGGATTTTAAGTCCTGTGCGTCTGCCAGTTCCGCCACGCCGGCTTATTATTTGAATTTCATTCAAATTCTCCATAACTGGTAATGGATAGTGGGACCTACAGGGCTCGAACCTGTGACCCTCTGCTTGTAAGGCAGATGCTCTCCCAGCTGAGCTAAGATCCCATGGGATTATTTAATTAATAAATAAAAACGACCCAGAACGGACTCGAACCGTCGACCTCCGCCGTGACAGGGCGGCGCTCTAACCAACTGAGCCACTGGGCCATACTTTGTCACTACTATTATTATATTATTCCATTGTGAAGAATAAATGGACCTTCGGGGACTCGAACCCTGGACCGACCGGTTATGAGCCGGTTGCTCTAACCAACTGAGCTAAAGGTCCGCATACCCTGCGGTAAAGCCGATGATCGGACTCGAACCGATAACCTGCTGATTACAAATCAGCTGCTCTGCCAATTGAGCCACATCGGCAAATTTCCTTATTTAGTATAAAATACTAATGACCCCGACGGGAATCGAACCCGTGTTACCGCCGTGAAAGGGCGATGTCTTGACCGCTTGACCACGGGGCCATATGAGATAGTCTCTCGACTTCTTCTGATGTTTCCATCTTTTT
>JAWXVD010000068.1:0-18029 GCA_044425705.1 Eubacteriales bacterium
CAAACCTTTCAATCAAAAAATTCGTTCGTTTTGAAACAGGCGAAGGTATTGAAAAGAAAGTTGATGATTTTGCAGCTGAAGTAGCAGCACAAATCGCTGGAAACTAATTTTTAGCTATATTAAAACAATAATATATGTATAGCTCCTGAGTGAGTTGTAAGAAGATAACCAAATTTTCACATTCTTGTCAGAGAAAGTGAAAATTTGGTTTTTTGTTGTCCATAAGGGTGAAACTGTGGTATAATATGCAGTAGTAATTGGGAAACAAAAGGGGAAAATAGCAAATCACGTTAAGAAAAATAATACTTGGAGGACAACGAAAATGCGTAGAATCATGTTGAAATTGAGCGGTGAAGCATTGGCAGGGGAGAAAAAAACAGGATTTGATGAAGCGACTGTAAGAGCTGTGGCATTGCAGGTAAAAACATTGGTAGATGATGGAAAAGAAATTGGTATTGTAATTGGTGGAGGTAATTTTTGGAGAGGTAGAACAAGTGAAAATATAGACCGTACAAAGGCCGATCAAATTGGGATGCTTGCTACAATTATGAATTGTATCTATGTTTCGGAAATTTTTCGATCAGTAGGTATGATGACAAATATTTTGACACCTTTTGAATGTGGCTCTTTCACAAAATTATTTTCAAAGGATAGAGCGAATAAATATTTTGAAAAAGGACAAGTAGTGTTCTTTGCAGGTGGTACAGGACATCCATATTTTTCTACTGATACAGGTGTTGTGCTTCGTGCAATCGAAGTAGAAGCAGAAGTGATTCTTTTAGCAAAAGCAGTTGATGGTGTATATAACGATGATCCTAGAACCAATCCAGAAGCGAAAAAATATGACGAAGTAAGTATTCAAGAAGTCATTGATAAAAATTTACAAGTGGTAGATATGACAGCTTCTATTTTAGCTAAGGAAAATAAAATGCCTATGTGGGTATTTGGATTAAACGAAGAGAACAGCATTGTAAAGACTATGAATGGAGAATTCAAAGGAACTAAAGTGTTGGTATAATGAGGTTTAAAACTAATTGAAAAAAGTTGTAAAAAATATTATAATGTAAGTTAGAAACAAGAATAAATAGAGTTAATTTGGAGGAATTTAAAATGGACGCGAGATTACAGGTATTTGATAATAAAATGACAAAGGCATATGATTTTTTGGTTGCAGATTATCAGACAATTAGAGCTGGAAGAGCAAATCCACATGTATTAGATAAAATAAAAGTAGATTATTATGGAACACCTACACCAATTCAACAAGTAGGTAATATTTCAGTTCCAGAAGCTAGAATGATACAAATTGCACCATGGGAAAAAAGTTTAATTCGTGCCATTGAAAAAGCAATTATGGCTTCAGATGTAGGAATTACACCAAGTAATGATGGGAATTCTATTCGCCTTGTATTTCCAGAACTAACAGAAGACCGTAGAAAAGAATTAGTAAAAGATATTAAGAAAAAAGGCGAAGAAGCGAAAGTAGCCATTAGAAATATTAGACGTGAAGGCAATGATACCTTTAAAAAATTAGGAAAAGCTGAAATTTCTGAAGATGAAGTAAAAGAATTAGAAGATAAACTTCAAAAACTTACAGATAAATATATTAAAGATATTGATGCAACGGTCGCTTCAAAATCAAAGGAAATTTTAACAGTATAATTCAAAATTGTTAGAAGTTACAATGTAGTGTGATTGTAGGTTGAAAAATAAGATTTTTCAACCGGCAATTTGTCTCTTCGAGCCAAAGTTGCCAGACTTTGGCCAAGTGATGGATATTAGTATTGCAAATATACTAAGGGCAGGCGAATCTCGAACTGCCCTTTTATTTTATGAGAGAAACTAATGATCCTAGACCAGAATTTGATATGCTGGGCAGGTTTCTTAGCAAAAAGATGCTTCAAAATGGAGGGAAAAATGAATATACCAAATCATGTGGCGATTATTTTAGATGGAAATGGAAGATGGGCCAAAAGCAAAGGAATGCCGAGAAATATGGGTCATGTACAAGGCGCAAAAACAGTAGAGGTTATCTGTGAAGAAGCATATAAAATGGGAGTACAGTATTTGACTGTTTATGCCTTTTCGACAGAAAATTGGAATCGGCCTCAAGATGAAGTAGATGCCTTAATGAAGTTACTTAGAAATTATATGAAAACTTGTTTGAAGACAGCAGCAAAAAATAATATGTGTGTACGTATTATCGGTGATAAAACAGGATTAGCTGCAGATATTAGAAAAAGTATAGAAGAACTAGAAAAGGCAACAATAAATAATACTGGACTACATTTTCAAATTGCCCTTAATTATGGTGGACGTGATGAAATAGTGAGAGCGATGGCAAAGGTTGCTAGTAAGGTGAAAGATGGAAGTATACGTACAGAAGATGTAACAGAAGAAACAATCAATGCACATTTAGATACAGCAGGATTGCCTGATCCAGATTTATTGATTCGTACTTGTAACGAACAAAGAATTTCAAACTTCCTTTTATGGCAATTAGCTTATACAGAATTTTATTTTACGCCTGTAGCTTGGCCTGATTTTTCAAAAGGTGAATTAGAAAAGGCTATTGAAGCATATAATCATAGAGATAGAAAATATGGGTTAATTAAGGAAGAATAACGATTAATAAGGATACATATTTTCAGCTGTATCAAAGCAAACTAGGAGATAAATATATGTTTGGAAAAAGATTTATGAGTAGTGTTGTGTTAGTTCTTATTGCACTAGTTACAATTCTATACGGAAAGGGTCTACTAGCAATTACATTATTAGCCATTTCTTTGGTTGCATTTTATGAATTAGCAAATGCTTGTGATGTGCATAAAAAAGGCAGGAAAATTAATGCGTTAGAGGGAACAGCATATGGTGCTATTACCATATATTATATTTTGATGTACCTATTGAAAAGTCAGCAATTACTATTTATGATGATAGTTTTAACTTTTATGGCATTAATGTTTGTCTATGTATTAGGATTTCCAAAGTACACCATTACACAGGTTATGGCAGTATTTTTTGCTGTGATTTATGGTTCGGTTATGTTTTCTTTTATTTATCTAACGAGAGAAATGGTTATGGGAGAATATATTGTTTGGCTAGTCTTTATAGGTTCTTGGATTAGTGATACCTGCGCATATTTAGTAGGTATGTCCATCGGTAAGCATAAATTGGCACCAGTTCTTAGTCCTAAAAAATCAATTGAAGGTTCCATTGGTGGAATTTTAGGTTCCGCATTAGTAGGTGGTATTTATGGATATTTTGTTAGTATGCATATCGGTGGATCATGGCAGGATATTGTAATTGCATTTGTAGTGATAGGAGCAGTAGGTAGTGTAATATCGCAGATGGGAGATTTGGCAGCATCTGCAATTAAGAGGCAGCATGATTTGAAGGATTATGGGAATTTAATTCCAGGTCATGGTGGTATTATGGATCGTTTTGATAGTGTCATCGTAACATCTCCTATGATATACTTTTTGGCAGTATGGTTTCTATAGAGGGATAGTGAGCTAAAGTTTAAGAAAGTGAGTAATTCATATGAAAAAAATAGCCATCTTAGGTTCAACAGGGTCAATTGGTACACAGACATTAGAAATTGCCAGAGAAAATAGAGAATTAGAAGTAGTTGCATTAGCAGCTAGTAGTAGCGTAGATGTAATCGAAAGACAAATTAGAGAATTTCATCCAAAAGTAGTTGCTATGTGGAGCGAAAAAGCATACCAAGAATTAAAAGTAAGAGTATCTGACTTAGATGTGAAAATTTATCAAGGTATGGAAGGCTTGTTAGAAATTGCCACAATGGATGAGATGGAAGTATTGGTTACTGCAATTGTGGGAATGATAGGCATTAGGCCAACGATTGCTGCAATTGAGAGGGGAAAGGATATTGCGCTTGCCAATAAAGAAACACTAGTTACAGCAGGCCATATTATTATGCCTTTAGCAAAAAAAATGGGTGTTTCTATTTTACCAGTAGATAGTGAACATAGTGCTATTTTCCAATCTTTAAATGGAGAAAAGAAAGAACAAATCAGTAAAATTTTATTGACTGCTTCAGGAGGACCATTTAGAGGAAAGATGACAGAAGAATTGGCGCAGATGACAGTAGAAGACGCGTTAAAACATCCAAACTGGTCCATGGGACGTAAAATCACGATAGATTCCTCTACATTAGTGAATAAAGGATTGGAAGTAATTGAAGCGAAATGGCTATTTGATGTGACTTTGGATCAAATTCAAGTAGTAGTACATCCGCAAAGTATCATACATTCTATGGTAGAGTATGTAGATGGTGGTATTATAGCACAGTTAGGTACACCGGATATGAAGTTGCCTATTCAATATGCACTTTTCTATCCAGACAGAAAACCTATGGGTGGGAAACGAGTAGATTTTTATGACCTTGCACAAATTACTTTTGAAAAACCTGACATGGAAACATTTCAAGGTTTAAAATTGGCCTATCAAGCATCAACCATTGGTGGTAGTATGCCAACAGTATATAATGCAGCAAATGAAAAAGCAGTCAGCTTATTTTTAGATAAAAAGATAAAATTTTTACAAATTCCAGAATTGATTCAAGCATCTATGGATTACCATAAAGTGATTGCAAATCCAAATGTGGCTGAAATTTTAGATACAGAAGAAGAGATTTATCAATATATTGCACAGACTTTATAGGAATGGAGACAGGAATGACATTTATATTATTTGTACTAGTGTTTGGTATTATTGTATTAGCGCATGAGTTAGGCCATTTTTTATTAGCCAAAGCCAATGGAATTCAGGTAAATGAATTTGCCATTGGAATGGGACCTAAATTAGTACATTTTAAAAAAGGTGATACGGAATATGCAATTCGATTATTACCAATTGGTGGTGCTTGTGTTTTTGAAGGAGAGGATGGTCTCAATGCAGAAGAGGGAAAATTAGCAGAAGGTGCTTTTCCCAATGCTTCTGTTTGGGCAAGAATTTCTACTGTAGTTGCTGGGCCGCTCTTTAATTTTATATTGGCTTTTATCTTTGCAATTATCATTGTGGGTTATACTGGTTCAGATATTCCTACAATTAATGGTATTATAGATGGATATCCAGCTCAAGAAGCAGGTATGCAGGCGGGTGATGTCGTAAAAGAAATGAACGGTACAAAAGTATACCTAGCTAGAGAAATTTACATTTACACTTATATTAATCAAGGGGAACACATGGAGTTGGTATATGAAAGAGATGGGGAACTTTTTGAAACCACAGTCATACCTAAGTATAGTGAAGAAGAAGGTCGCTATTTGATTGGATTTGAAGGATATGGAACATACTTAGAAGCTTCAGAAATCAATGTATTACAATATAGTTACTATGAAGTTCGATACAGTGTAGTCACTACCATAAAGAGCCTTGGAATGTTGCTTGCTGGTGATGCTAGCACAGATGATCTTTCAGGACCTGTGGGAATTGCACAAGTGATAGGAGAGGTATCAGAACAGGCAGCGCCATACGGCATGTGGGTATTGATGTTGAATATGATGAATATAGCACTTTTATTGAGTGTTAATTTAGGAATTATCAATTTGTTACCATTGCCAGCATTAGATGGCGGTAGATTAGTATTTCTTTTGGTGGAAGCAGTAAGAGGAAAGCCCGTGCCAGCAGACAAAGAGGGAATGGTACATTTGGCAGGATTTATAGCTTTGATGATGTTGATGGTATTTGTTATGTATAATGATATTATGCGATTGTTTGCATAATGTGAAGAGTATGATTTCATAATGATTCAAAGATGTTCCGAATAGTTACGAATATAATAAAAATGAGGGATATGATTTTCATATTCCTCATTTTTGTTAGATAGGGATCATGGAATTGCTTTCGGATTATGTGGGAGGTATAAACATTCCAAAGGTTGGTGGATTCATGGTGAAAGTGATGAAGAGGAGTAACAGTAGAAGTTGAAAATAAACACCAGCATTGCTTAAAAAAGGTGTTTGTAACCAATGGCGTTTGAGAGAAAGATAGCTAAATAAATATGTTCCACTAGTGCCTAGAAGAAAGGCAAATATATCTAGAAACATCATGTTTTTACCTAGCACACCTTCATAGCTATAGAAGAAGGTGATAATTAGCAACATACCTATGAGGGCTCCTATAAAATTTGTAATGAAGATGGAGTAATAGTCCCTTCGTAAATAAGCATATTGTAAAATAGTAAAAATAAATGTGGGAATAAAAAGAAGTTTTAAATGTTCCCAAGTGCTTTCGTTAACAGCACTAAAACTTCCGATTATTGCATTCTCTCCTGACCAACCATAGGTAAAATGCAGCATAGTACCTAATACGAGAGTGAAGAAAAAACCCAGCCAAGTCCATTGTTTTAAAGTCATAAAAGACCTACCTTTCTAAGAATTATTGTAACGTTCAGTACATGGATATAGTATATGTCAGAAAACAGAAAAGTATTTGAGTATATTATATTTTATGACATAACTATAAAATGTAATATACATTATGAAAATCCTATGAAATTTAAGAGATTTACCTTGCTATTTCCAAAAGAAAAATTTATCATAGAAACAAGTTATAAAAAAGGATAGAATTGTAAGTGTTAGCCTAACAAATACTGCATATCCCTGAGCCAAATTTGATATTTGGCTCAGGTTTCTCAGCAAAAGGACGCTTCGAAATGGAGGAAAACATGAAATATAAAATGATAACCATACTAACAATAGTAGTGATGATGCTTTCGGCATGTGGAAGCCAAGAGACACAAGTAGAATCAGATGTGGAAACACAAGAAGAGGCAAATGACAGTAGTGAGAGTTCTGCAGGAACGTCAATAGAAAGTACATTAACAGCAAACCTAGGTGTATTTAGTGCATTCGAATCAATTGATTTAGAAGGTAATGTAGTGAATCAAGATGTGTTACAAGAGGCAGAGTTAACGGTATTAAATTTATGGGGCACCTTTTGTGGGCCTTGTATTGCAGAGATGCCAGATTTAGGAGAGCTATCGAGAGAATATGACTCTACGCAGGTACAAATCATAGGTGTAGTAGTAGATGTGTATGATGACAGTGGAATTGCAGATGCTTTGGAAATTATTGAAACTACAGAAGCCAGCTATCTACATTTATTGCCTACAGAAGATTTGGTAAATATTTACGTGGGAACAGTCAGTGCCATTCCAGAAACGTTATTTTTGGACAGCCAGGGAAATATATTAACATCTGTAGTTGGTTCTAGAGATAAAGAATCATGGAAAACATTAATTGATGAGGTATATAATGAATTGGTTTCGTAAAAATATAATCGGTCTTACTTGTTTGGTGTTGGGTATTTCTTTCTTAGCAATAGGAATTGTAAAGGGAGAAGACCAGTCGGTTTTTCAAAAAGCCATAATGGTATGCTTGGAGTGTATTGGAATTGGATAATATAAAAGAACGAATCAGAAATAATTATAGACATATGGTACAGGTGATTGTTACAGCGGTAACCAACGGTTATGTATTAGGGTTTACAAAAGGAAAGATTTACCAAGGTGATTTAAAAAGAATTTGTGTTCCAGGACTGAATTGCTATTCTTGTCCTGGTGCGCTTGGTTCCTGTCCTATGGGAGCATTACAATCAATGCTAGGAGGAAGGGGAAGCAAGTTTTCTTTTTATGTGGTGGGGTTTTTCCTTATTTTTGGTGCATTTTTTGGTCGCTTCATTTGTGGGTGGCTTTGTCCTTTTGGTTTTTTACAGGATCTATTACATAAAATTCCATTTGTGAATAAAGTCAAAAATTTACCTGGTCATACATATTTGAAATATCTAAAATATGTTATTTTATTGGTATTTGTCATCGTATTACCTATTGTAGTTGTAGATTTAGTAGGTCAAGGGAGTCCTTGGTTTTGTAAATATATTTGCCCTTCAGGTACCTTGACAGGTGGTTGGACATTAACCTTATTAAATCCTAGTATTAGAGCCAATGTAGGTATTCTATTTACTTGGAAAAGTGCAATTCTAATATTGATACTCATCCTATCAATTTGGTGTTATCGACCTTTTTGCCAATATATATGTCCTTTGGGAGCTATTTATGGTTTTTTTAATCCTATTGCCTTATACCGATATGAAATTGTGGAAAAAGATTGTATTCATTGTAAGAAATGTGAACAAGTCTGTCCTGTCAGTATTCCTGTGTATAAAAATCCAAATAGCATGGAATGCATTAGATGTGGAGCTTGTAAGAGAGAATGTCCTACAAAAGCCATTGTAAATCAGAAAGCATAGGAGTAATCTGCATGGAGTTAGAGATAAAAATACCAGTTAAGGTGATTCATTGTAATAGAAAAAAATATAGTTTAGACATACAAGAGGGGGATTGTATTTCTGTTTACGGTACAGAGTATAAAATATCTATTTGTCAGGTGGATGGATATAAAGGCGGTACTATTTCTTGTATAGATGATAAATTGTGTATTACAATGGAAAAATATCAGAAAGATATGGCGGAGCAGCTAATCACGCTATGGTGTAAAAAGGTTGGTAAAATTATTTTTGCTAAGAAATTAGAAGAGTTTTCAAATCAAATGGACGTGAGCTATCATAGATTTGTATTGAAGGATCAAAAAACTTGTTGGGGGAGTTGTAGTAGTAAAAATAATTTGAATTTTAATTGGAGATTGTTGTTAATGCCACCAGAAATTATGGATTATGTGATTGTTCATGAACTATCACATCTGGTGGAGATGAATCATTCACAAGCATTTTGGCGAGTTGTAGAACAACAGATCCCTGATTATAAAGAAAAGAGAAAATGGCTGAAAGAGCATGGAAATGAGGTTTTGAGAAAGTGACAATACAAGGCAATCCATTTGAAAGATATGGCTTAGAAAAAGAAATTTTGCAATCGCTACAGGTATTAGGTTATCAGGAACCTACGCCCATTCAAGAAAAAGTAATCCCTATTTTACTAAAGGGAAAGGATTTAGTAGGAAAATCCCAAACAGGAAGTGGAAAAACCGCTGCTTTTGGGATTCCTCTTTGTAATCAGGTGAAATGGGAGGAGCAGGAACCGCAAGTTCTTATTTTGGAGCCTACCAGAGAGTTAGCAGTTCAGGTGCAAGAGGAACTATTTCAAATCGGACGAATGAAAAAAATAAAAATTCCAGTGGTATTTGGTGGAATGGCGATTGATAAAGAAATCCTGTCATTAAAACAAAAATCTCACCTTGTAGTAGGCACACCAGGGCGTGTGATGGATCATATTAGAAGAGGCAGTTTATCGTTAAGAAATATTCAGTATTTGGTCATCGATGAAGCTGACTTAATGTTGGATATGGGATTTTTAGAAGAAGTGGGAAGTATTATTGAAGCTCTTTCTAAGGTACAAATAAGTTTGTTTTCGGCGACTATGGGCGAACACCTTACAAAATTAGTAGAACGGTATATGACAGAACCAGAGTACCTAACAATAGAATCAGATACAGAAGTGGTACAAAGTATCACGCAGATTGTCTATGAAGTAGAAAATGATGATAAATTTCATTATTTGATGAAGGTATTGCTCAGTGAAAATCCAAAGGAATGTATGATTTTTTGTGGTACTAGAGAAATGGTGAATACCTTATATGGAAAATTGCGAAGAAAGAAAATTCGATGTGGTATGCTTCATGGAGGAATGGAGCAGAGAGATAGATTATATGCGATAGGAGATTTTAGGCAAGGTAAATTTCCATACTTGATTACTACCGATGTGGCAGCAAGGGGGATTGATTTTCCAGATATGACACATGTCATTAATTATGATTTTCCTACCAATAAAGAAAATTATGTGCATCGAATTGGAAGAACAGGAAGAAATGGAAAATCAGGAAAAGCCATTAGTTTTATACAGTCCTCAGAGCTTCACTATAAAAAGGAAGTTGAAACATATGCTAATATTGAGCTATCTATAGAAGAAATGGTATCAGAAGAACTAGTAGAGCAAAATAAAGAAGCTTTTTTCGCTAAGCAATATGAAAAAATTACTTTAAAAGAGAAAAAAGGTGCAAAATTTAACGAAACCATTACCAAGTTAACAATCGGTGGTGGAAAAAAATCTAAAATTCGCCCAGCAGATATTGTAGGAGCATTGTGTAATCTAAATCAGATGTCGCAAGAAGATATTGGTGTCATTGATGTAAGAGATAGCATCACCTATGTGGAAATTTTTAATGGGAAAGGTGATATAGTTTACAGACAGCTTCAAAAGAAACCAATTAAAGGTAAGTTGCGAAAAGTAAGCAAAAGCGTAAAGTAAGTAAATTGCAAAAAGTAAGCAAAAGCGCAAAGTAAGTAAATTGCGAAAAGTAAGCAAAAGCCCAACGTAGGCAAAAGAGCAACGTAAGCGCTTTGCATAGTCTGCAAAATAAAAAACTTTGTCATTAGTGGAAGAAACCGTAAATGGATGCAAGGATAAAAACAATAATATTTGCGGTAACAATGGTACTTCCTACAGGAGTTCCACAGAGAATGGAAATTAAGATACCAAAGAAAGCACAAAATACAGAAATAATAATGGAAGATACTATAACTGAGCGGAAATTCCTAAATAATCGCATAGAAGATAAGGCTGGAAATACTACTAAGGCGCTGATTAATAAAGAACCAACTAAATTCATGGCAACTACAATGACAGCAGCAATGGTAATAGCGATTAATAAGTTATATAATCCAACACGAATGCCTGTTGCTTTTGCAAACGTTTCATCAAAGGTAACAGAAAAAATTTTATGGTAAAACAAAATAAAAATAAAAATTACTATAATCGAAAGAATCATGCAAGTTCTCACATCATTCTTCGTTAAAGTGAGAATGGAAGTTGAACCGAATAATGTGGTACATACATCCCCAGCCAGATTTGTGGACCGTGGAAAGATATTCATTAATAAATACCCAATGGCAAGTGATCCTACAGACATCATGGCTATGGCGGCGTCACCGTTTATTTTAGCATTTTGTCCTATTTGCAATAAGAGAACAGCACAAAGAGCAGTAACTGGAAATACAAGTAAACTTTGGTCAGCAATATCTAATACAGTTGCAATGGCAATTGCGCCAAAAGCGATATGAGATAATCCATCACCTATATAAGAAAAACGTTTTAGGACTAGTGTAGCGCCTAACAGGGAAGAACATAAGGCAACTAAAATGCCTACAATCATTGCATTTACAACGAAGGGGTATGAAAAATAATGTGCTAATGTTTGTGGAATTGTCATGTAAATTATAATCCTTTCTCTTGACATGGTAATCTTCTGTTAAGGTATGAAGTATAGTGATAATAT
The DNA here is from genome assembly GCA_044425705.1 of Eubacteriales bacterium. Lineage (GTDB taxonomy): Bacteria > Bacillota > Clostridia > Lachnospirales > Lachnospiraceae > JAWXVD01. Next base: position 11,316 of record JAWXVD010000068.1, read on the forward strand.
CAGCTGGTTTGTTTTATATATTCATCTTTTGTTATATAGTCAATGGAATCGTTTGTGACATGTAAAATATAATCAGCACTGTCAATGGTATCCTCTAAATTATGAGTGATTAAAATAATCGTAATACCTTCAAGGTGCAAATCTTTGATTAATGAATAGAAACTAGTGGTAGTGGTTACATCCAAGCCAGCAGTTGGTTCATCTAATAGTAAGACTTTATTGGTGGCACAAAGGGCTCTAGCTAAAAGAACACGTTGTTGTTGCCCACCAGATAATTGGCTATAACTTTTTTTAGATAAATGCAAAATTCCCAATTTTTCTAGCATATCCTGTGCTAGCTTTTTTTCTGCCTTTTTATAATAAGGGCGTAAACCAACTTTATTTAAACATCCTGAAAGAACAACTTCATAAACAGAAGCGGGAAAATCTTTTTGAATTTGAGTCTGTTGTGGAAGATACCCGATATCCACACCCTTTAATTTATGTTCCATGGTAATGGAACCTTTTAGAGGAGGGATTAATCCTAGTAATGTTTTTATTAATGTGCTTTTTCCTACTCCGTTTTCTCCAATGACACAAGTATAGGAACCTGATGGAATGGCAAAATTTATATTTTCCTGTAATGTAATGTTGTTGTAGCCAATGGTAAGGTTTTGGCATGTGATTTGCATGTTTTTCTCCATTTCTCTGTTAAAACACAATGTAATCCACAGTCAAAAACTGCGGATTACATTGTTATAAAGTGTTGTTCGAAAATTTAAATAATTTATGATGTTTATTCGTTATATATCACGTGTGAATTATAACGTCTATTCTGCTAAAGCAAGTGATAATATTTCAAGATTGCTTTCCATAAGTGAATAATAGGTAGTGCCTGCATCAATATCTGCACGTGTTACAGACTGAATTGAATTTAACTGTAAAATTTCTTGATCGGAATCACCTGTATTAGATGCGATTGTAGTAGCTAACGCTTCTAATCCATTTTCCACGATTACTAAATAATTCATATCAAATTCCTCAGCTTTTTGCGCTAAGAAGATAACCGTTTCAAAACTTGCTTCTGTTTCAGCAGAACAACCTTCAAAAGCAGCATAATATTGAATTCCGTAATCAGTAAATAAGTATAAGAATGGGAATCTATCAGTTACAATAATAGTGTCTCTAGAAGCTTCTGATACCATAGTTTCGTAGGCTTGGTCTAAGGCTTCTAATTCTGCAATATAGGCTTCAGCATTTTCTTCATAAATTGTAGCATTATCGCTATCTAATGTAGATAAAGTGTCTGCAAAATAAGCTACAACAACAGCGGCATTTTTCAGTGATAACCAAATGTGTTCATCTTCATGGTTGTGCTCTTCATCAGTAGTGTCTTCATCGTGATCGTGGTCATGGTCTTCATCAGTAGCGTCCTCATCGTGGTCATGATCTTCACTTTCTTCCATACCTTCCACAAGAACAGACATTTGTACCATATCATCTAAAACTTCGATCACATTAATCGTATTTAACTCTGTATTTAAGGCTAAGATATCATCAACCCAAGCATCAGATTCGCCACCATTATAGATGAACAAATCAGCAGATGTTATGTTAGCGATATCATCTACAGTCGGTTCATAACTATGTAAGTCGATTCCACTATCAATCAATAGTGATACTTCAAAGATTTCCTGCTCACCGATAACTTGTGTTAGCCAGTCGTATTCATGGAAAGAAGTTGTAACGATTTTAATCGAATCCACCTCAGTAATAGCTTCTGTTTCAGCAGTAATTTCTTGCGTATTTTCTTCTGTAGCAGTTGTGTTTCCACATCCAGCAAAGATCATAGATGTGATTAAGCAGCAAATTCCCAGTATTCTTTTTTTCATGTTTTCCTCCTATTTTGAAGTGTTCTTTTTATCATTTTTTCTAAGTTGACGTTTACATTGCGAAAGATAATTAAAACAAAAATGCGAATCATTCGCAAATCGATTGTAAGATATTATTAGATTTATGTCAATAGTAAAGTTGAAAATGAAATTTTTTACAAATTCTTTAGAAAATTTATTTATAAAGAAGGGAAGGTTTATTGACACATTATATAGAATAAGATATAATGTTTAGATGGTTGTTAGTATGGACTAACTTTTTTGAAAGGAAAATAAATATTATGATAAAAATTGATATTATTTCAGGTTTTTTAGGTGCGGGAAAAACTACATTAATAAAAAAATTTATTACAGAAGCATACAAAGATGAAAAATTAGTGTTAATTGAGAATGAATTTGGTGAAATCGGTGTTGATGGCGGATTTCTCCAAGATGCAGGTATTGAAATTAGAGAGATGAATTCAGGATGTATCTGTTGTTCCATAGTAGGTGATTTTGAAAAATCATTAAAAGAAGTGATAGAATTATATGCTCCTGAGAGAATCATTATTGAGCCGACAGGTGTTGGTAAGCTATCGGATGTAGCTAAGGCAGTAAAAGATATTGATACAGAAGTAAGTATATCATTGCATAATAAAATTGTAGTTGTGAATGCATTGAAATGCGAAATGTATATTAAAAACTTTGGCGAATTTTTTGTAAATCAAGTAGAACATGCTGATGCAATTGTGCTAAGTAGAACAGGAAATATGAAAGAAGAGAAGCTACAAAAAGCAATTGCTTCATTACACGGATTTAATGAAAAGGCAACCATGATAACTACTCCATGGGAACAGTTAGATGGCGCAGTTATGTTAGACACGATTGAAAAACAAAATAAACTAGAAGAAAGCTTGCTAGAAGAATTACATCAAAAACACCACGACAACCACGAGCACCATCATCGAGAAGGTTGCGGATGCGGAGGTCACCATGATCATCACGAGCACCATCATCGAGAAGGTTGCGGATGCGGAGGTCACCATGATCATCACGAGCATCATCACGGAGAAGGCTGTGGATGCGGAGGTCACCACGACCATCATCATGGAGAAGGCTGTGGATGCGGAGGCCATCATGACCATCATGGCCATCACCATGTGGATGATATATTTACTAGTTGGGGATTGGAAACAGCAAACAAATATCAATATGATACATTTTCTCAATTGTTAGAAGATTTGGAGAATGAAAGTAAGTATGGAATGATATTGCGTGCCAAAGGTATGTTAGAATGTGAAGACCGTAAATGGGTATATTTTGACTATGTGCCAGGAGAAGTAGAAGTGAGAGAAGGAATTCCTTGTCCTACTGGAAAAATTTGTGTCATCGGAGCAGAAATCAAAGAAGAAAATTTAAAACAATTATTTAGAGTATAAGGAAGAATTTGATGTTTAGAAGAAATAAAGGAAAAAAGACATATTTAGTGAACGGATTTTTAGAGAGTGGTAAGACGGAGTTTATAAAATACACAGTAGAGCAACCTTACTTTAAATCGAAGGGAACAACTTTGTTGATTTTGTGCGAAGAAGGAGAAAACACCTATGAGCGTTCTTTCCTAAGAAGAAATAAAATTGTATTAGAGTTTATTGAAAAGGAAGAAGATTTTAATTTAGAGAAATTAACGGAATTAGAAAAGACACATAATCCACAAAGAGTTTTAATTGAGTATAATGGTATGTGGAGCAATAAAGGAATAGAATTGCCAACACAATGGATATTAGAGCAACAAATTACCACAATAGATACTACATCATTTGGAATGTATTACATGAATATGAAGTCTATGATCGGTGAAATGGTAAAAAATTCTGAATTGGTTCTCTTCAATAGGGCAGATGGGATAAAAGATTTGACTACCTATAAAAGAAATATCAAAATGGTAAATCAGGCAGCAGAAATCGTATTTGAAGGAACAGATGCAGAGATTCCAGCAGTATTAGAAGAGGAATTACCATATGATATACATGTCGATGTGCTTCCTATTACAGAAGAAACTTATGGAATATGGTTTTTAGATACCTTAGAAAACACAGAACGATATGAAGGAAAAAAAGTGGAATTTATCGGACAAGTTATGAAAAAAGATAGTTTTCCAAGTGACTATTTTGTGCCTATACGAGCTATGATGACTTGCTGTGAAGATGATGTGGCTATGTTAGGATTTGTTTGTCAATATGAAAAAATTTCATCTTTTGCCAATGAGTCTTGGGTGAAAGTAGAAGCAGTGATTAAAAAAGAGTATTGGGCTGACTATGGAGATGAAGGGCCTGTGTTATATGCCACTTCCGTTATAGAGGCAATACCACCTAAAAATAAAGTGATTGATTTTAGATAAAGAAATTTTTTGCATAGTATATATATAAAACGGTATTTTTAGATAAAACTGAAAATGCCGTTTTTTTATAGATAAAACATAGTCAAGTTTTTTATTTGGAAATAATGCTCAAAAATAAGTATGTTTTTTTGGTTAAAATTTCGTAAAAAAAGTGTTGCATATTTAATGTGAGAGAATTATAATACAAACATAATAAACGCGTGTTTACAAATGGTATTTCAAAAAAATAACAAGAGTAATAAAAAAGATTGATAATTTTTTGAATAAAAATAAACACGTGTTCACAGGAGGATAAAAATATGAATGTTATGGTAATTTTCTTTTTTCTATTATTTACAGTAGTAGTAGCTGGAATCACTTATTTTAAAACAAAAGAAAACAATTTGGACACTAGTGATGGGTATTTTTTAGGTGGTCGCAGTTTGACAGCCAAGGTGATTGCAGGTTCTTTATTATTAACGAATTTGAGTGCAGTTAGCTTTGTTGGAATGTCATCACAGGCATATATAAACAATATGTCAGTGATGGGATGGGAAGTTGGTTCGGGAATTACGTTAGTATTAGTGGCAATGTTTTTATTGCCAAGATACTTAAAACAAGGAATTACTACAATTCCTGAATTTATTGAAGCAAGATTTGACAAAGGTACAAAAACATTTATTACCATATTATTCTTGATCAGCTATATGGTAAACTTATTACCAGTTACCTTATATTCAGGGGCAGTGGCCATGAGTCAAATCTTTAATATTGAAGAAATGTTTGGTCTCACATATGGACAAGGCATTTGGGTAATGGTGTGGGTTATTGGAATTATCGGTTCCATTTATGCGATTTTCGGTGGATTAAAGGCGGTAGCAATCTCTGATACAATCAATGGTATTGCTTTAGTAGTCGGAGGATTATTAGTACCAGTTTTTGCATTAATTTACTTGGGAAATGGAAATGTTTCAGAAGGATTTCAAATATTTGCAACGGCATCCCCTGAAAAATTTAATGCTATTGGGAACAGTACCGATCAACTACCAATCAGTACCATGTTTACAGGATTGTTGTTAGTGAATTTATATTATTGGGGTACGGATCAATCGATTATTCAAAGAGGCCTAGGTGCAAGAAATTTGGAAGAAGGCCAAAAAGGAATTATTTATGCAGGATTTTTAAAAGTGATGACCCCTTTCTTGGTAATTATACCTGGAATTATGGCATTCCACATCTTTGGTGATGGTATAGAAAATGCAGATTCTGTATACTCAGCACTTGTAAATACAGTATTGCCAAAACCATTATTAGGATTTTTTGCAGCAGCGATGATGGGAGCAATCCTGAGTACATTTAATAGTGTATTAAATAGTGCATCAACATTGTTTGCATTGAATGTATATAAACCTAAATGGGGTGTTAACAAAACAGATGAAGAATTAGTAAAGAAAGGTAAAATATTTGGTACTATTGTAGCATTTGCAGCAATGATAGGCGCTCCATTTATTATGAATGCACCTGCTGGCATGTATGATTACTTACAAACCATCAATGGATTCTTTAATGTACCAATCTTTACTATTATTTTTATGGGATATGTAACGAAAAAAGTACCAGCTATTGCAGCAAAAGTTGCTATCACATTTTTTGTGACAACATATGGCATTACCCAATTAGTATGGGATACAGGCTTGCATTATTTACACATTTCAGCAATTTTATTTGTAATCAGTTGTATCATTATGTTTGTGATTGGAAAGATAAAGCCTGCTACAGAAGTATTTGTATTAGAAAACAATAATCTTGTAAATATTGAGCCTTGGAAAAATAGATTTAAGGCAAGTGGATTTGTAGTATTCGTAATGCTAGGAATGTATATCGTATTTTCTCCAATTGGTTTGGCACAAGAAGGGGGAATGGATGGAATTACTCTAATTGCGTTTGTAGGATTAGGTTTCTTGTGTGCAACTGCAGCATTTGTACTAGAGAAAAAATATAATTAAAAAATAAGGCAAAGTAAGGAGTAGGGAATGGCGATTATTTTTCACGAAGAAACAAGAGAGTTTCATCTTTATAATAAACAAGTAAGTTACGTTTTTCAAATCCTGAAAAACGAGCAATTAGGACAATTATATTATGGGAAAAGGATCAAGGATAGAACATCTTTTGCTCATATGTTGCAAGTTCATAGCAGGGTGTTAGCACCTTGTGTGTACCGAGGAAATTTAGACTTTTCTTTGGAAGTGATCAAACAGGAATATCCAGCATATGGAACAGGGGATTATCGAGATCCAGCGTATCAAATGCTATTAGAAGATGGCAGTAGAATCACAGATTTTAAATATCTTAGCCATGAAATTTATAAGGGGAAAAAGAAATTAGAAAATTTACCAGCCACTTATGGAGAAGAAAGTGAAGTGTCTACAGTTTCAATTTTATTACAGGATGAAAAAATTAATTGTGAGATGATACTTTCTTATCATA
>JAWXVD010000069.1:0-17976 GCA_044425705.1 Eubacteriales bacterium
TTCTACACCTTTTCCCTCTGCAATCATAGCAATAAAATATCCAGTGAAGGTATCTCCCGCCGCCGTAGTATCCACTACATTTGCTTTATAAATGCCTTGTCTATATTCTCCCTCACTGCCACTATAAACCACGCCTTGGCTTCCCAAGGTTAATACTATGTTAGCATTATCGAATTGATTCTTCAATGCCATCATTTGTTTATCAACATCTGTTTCATGACACAATGCATACGCCTCTACCTCATTTAAAATGAAATAGTTTACATACTCCAATGGCAACATAGAAATTTTTTCATCCATTGGGGATGGATTCAGTACAATAATCATACCTTTTTTATGTGCTTCCTCCATAACATATGGCAAATTACTAATCTCATTTTGCAAAATAATAAAGTCGCCTACATCAAAATGTTCTAATGTATGAAGAATATCTTCACATGTAATCTCTTGATTTGCTCCACCGAACAAAAGAATATTGTTTTCTCCACCATCTTGCACTTGTATGATTGCGTGCCCTGATTGAATTTCTTTCGTTAAGACAAAATCGATATTTACTTTATTTTCCTTCAAATGGTCTGTTAAGATATTTCCACTATCATTACCAACCGCTCCCCCATGAAATACATTCGCCCCTGCTCTGCTTAATGCCGTGGATTGATTTAAACCTTTCCCACCACAGAACACAGATAATTTTTTAGAGGAAATAGTTTCTCCCGGTTGTACAAAATGATCCACTTGATATACATAGTCTACATTCAAAGACCCATAATTTAATACTTTCATCTTTATTTTTCGCCCTTTCTACCTCTATATGCTCTCAGAACCCCTATTCTATCACTCTTTTCTTTCGTATGTCTTCATAAATCTGTACATATTTTCGAGAATTTGCTAATGAAATCACATCACTCTCTCGCTTGCCAGCATGATACAATTCACAAAAATGCATAATTTGATATACAAATCCATTTTCATAAGATCCATCAAATGTATCTACTATTTCTCCTGCTTTATTATATAAATGTACTTTCTGAAAATCTTTTTCTTTCTTGATTTCAATTTTACCCTCTTGTCCCCAAATATTTGTATCCTGTGCTCTGCCAACACAAATTCCATAATGTCCTGACGACATGATTCCATTCGGATATCGAAGCAAGATCGTTCCATACTCATCCACTTCATTCACTCCAATAGTCTCCATAACCTCCACTTCAATGGGATTATGATTTGCTAAATATCCTGAAAGCGCAATACAATAAACTCCTACATCTACCAAAGCACCACCACCAATTCCATCTTGGTACACACGATCTTCATAACTGTCCGCCTGATAAGATGCTGTTGTTTCTAACCACCTTGGCTGACCAATTCTTCCCTCTAACAACCATTCTTTTGCTTTTCCCACAGATGGTAAGAAAAGTGTCCACACAGCCTCTAGAAACAGAACATTATTCTCTTTCACCAGCTTCTCTACTTGATTCCATTCCTCTATAGTCACTACACTTGGTTTTTCGCAAAGAATTGCCTTCCCAGCTTTTGCCGCTAGTTCAATCACTTTCATATGTCCTGTATTAATAACAGCAATATATACACCATCTATACTTTCATTATTCACTAACTCTTCATAGCTTCCATATGTTTGTCCAATCCCATATTGATTAGCAAAACTAGTTGCCCGTTCTAAATTAGTAGATGCAACGGCACCAATGGTAACCCCCTCTACTCTTTCACATGCATCTGCAAATTTATATGCAATCCTACCTGGTCCTATCACTCCGAAATTAAATATGCTCATGTTTTCCCCCTTTTCATACCGACTCAATACTTGCATATCTTCCAAATCAAGATTCTAGCTTCTCGTTAATTCTCTCCATCCACTTATAATCATCAATTTCCAACAAATCCATAAACCTTCCAAAATTACTACTTCCACTAACAGTATCCATCATATCCAACTGCTTAACTCTTTGACACATATCACTATAATTCTCCGCAGTTATCAACTCCATTAAAGATTTTATTTGATCTGCTCTTGCCTTATAATTTATAATACCAGTATATGCATTTATTAATGGTGCATTGGCTGATTTTAACGGTTTCAGAATTGTATCGTCACCCCAATGCTTTATAATAATTTGCATTGTACATGGATTTGCGTAAATAATCACTTCTTTAGCTGCATTATCAACTCCATGGAACTCATTGATTTTACACTTTATATCCTCAAATTGCTCATATGGTTTCTTCTCTGTATCACAGAACACAAGTACAAGTTCATATGCACCATTCTGATATCTATCCTGATATCTCGCTGGAATATTACCATTTCCACGGGCATTATCCAGCAGTACTTCATACTGCGAATTCCATACCTGCAACTCCTTCAATCTGTTAAGATAAGCATATTCTTCATTGCCCTCACAGATAATACAAATTTTATGCTTATCTAAAAATATAGGAAAATTACTTACCATCTATATCCACTCCCTTCGTATTACCCTTAATACTTAAGAGAGAATTAATTAATTCTGGATCAGGAAGTGCTCCAAGAGCTCCCTTTCTATATTTTTCCATAACATCTGTAGTATCTCCTCTCACACCTTGTTGTGCAGTGAAGTCTGCCAGAGAATATACGTACACTCCAGATTTATCTTTATGAACAAACCAAATTTGTTCCTTACGGAACATTTTCTTGCAATCCATAAGATTGATATCATGAACTGTAAATATCATCTGTGCACCTGTATTAAGTTCATTATTAAACATAGCCACTATTGCCCTGGTTAATTTGAAATGAATACTACTATCTAATTCATCCACAATAAGAATTCTGTCTTTTTCTATTCCTTCTATAACATAGCTTGCAATAGCAGCTATCTTTTTTGTTCCAGTAGAATCAAACAACATACTAGGAACATGCACTCCTTTATATGTGGATACTAGTCGAATCTGATCCATAATTATTTCTGGAATATCTAGTACCTTTTCTTCAGGTTTTTCGTCTTCTTTGCTAGTTTTTATTTTAATTTTATCCATATCTACATATTCAAAATTATCCATATATAAATCAGAATTTTTAATAAATTCTACTATTTTTTCTTGTAGATGATTTCTATTTTTCATCAGTTCTATCGTATGTTCCATTGGAATATTATTCATATTAATAATATCAATCTTTTCTGCAAAGCCAACAAGAATATGCTGCATATTATCAAGGTGTTTAAACTTACTAGTATTAACTAGATAGCACAACAAATTATTCTTTGCAACAACTGATACCATTTTTAGCACATCTTCATCAAGGCATTGATACTCTTCATTTATTGTATCCTTCTTAAGCCAACACACTTCTCTTTCATTTCCATATTGATCCTTAAGAATTTCCACAAAACATTCATAAATATATTCTTCTTTATCAGAATCATATTTGAAATCATATGAAAATTTTCTTCCTAATGCCATAAATGTTACACCAAGTTCACATATATCACTACTTGAAAAAATATTAGACATCAATCTATTTTTTTTATTCAATAAAATTTGTTTAATAGCTCTAATGCATTTTACGAGACATGTTTTTCCTGCATTATTAGGTCCATATATTCCTGCCGTTTTTAGTATATTAAAATCATTCTCTTTGTAAATATTTGTAGAAAACTTTTTATTTCTCATATCAGCCTTCATCGAAAATCTAATTTGATTTTCAAACGCATAACAGTTTTTTACTCTAATCTCTATAATCATTGGTCGTTCCTCCAAATTATATCTATATACATTATTATATCACCACTTTATTTTTTATGCAATTTATTTACACAAAAAATAAAGCGAGTAACATGCAATTCACTTTGTTTTACATGTTACCCACTTTATTTTACTATGCAATACCCATATTTTCTCTAATTTCCATCAACTCTGGATACTGTTCATCTAAATCACCATATTCTATTTTTAAATCTTCTAATTGTTTCTTTAAATCTTCTGCCACTTGACTATAGGCTGAATCTTCATATATGTTATGCAGTTCTTGAGGATCATTGACCAAATCATACAATTCATATCCAGGTGGTGTTGGTTCTCCTAATTCACCTGATGCATCTAGTGACAATCCATAATAGAATGTTAATTTATATTCTTTTGTTCTAATACCATAATGTGCTGGATTGTCATGATTATGAGCCCTATGCATCCAATATCTAAAATAAATACCTTCATGCATTTCATCTTGCTCTTTTCCTGCAATCATAGCTCTGCATGAAAATCCTTGCATATTATCATCTTTTTCAATACCTGCATAATCTAAAAATGTTGGTGCAATATCAATATTAGACATCAATTCTGTACAGATTGTGCCTGCTGGAATTTCCTTTGGATAGCGTACAAGCATCGGTGTTCTGATACTTTCCTCGAAACTCCATCGCTTATCTTGATAATCATGCTCTCCCAAAAACATTCCTTGATCGGAGGTATAGATAAATACCGTGTTATCTAGTTCTCCTTCTTTCTCTAAGAACTCTAAAATAGTACCTACTGAATCATCAATTCCTTTCACAGTTCTCAAATAATCTTTTAAATATTTTTGATAAGCTGCCATACCTTGCTCTTCAAAGGTCATATTTTCCGTTCCAATAAGCGGTCCTGTTACGTAATCTTCCTGACAGAAATCGTCATATAGATTCCGAATTTTATTTCTCGGTGTAACCGAACTACCGTAATCTCTGGAAGCATCACTTCTATGGGCTTTATCTTCAAACAAAGAATTTACTACCGGAATTTCAATACCATCGAATAAGTGCTCATGTCTTTCTGGATAATCCCAAAAATCATGGGGTGCTTTATGATTACACATCAAGAAAAAAGGTTGTTCCTTTTTACGATTGTTTAGGAAATCAACAGCTTTTTCTGTAATAATATCTGTTACATAACCTTTGTGCTGTTTCGCTTTTTCATCACCTTTTTTCAGGAAATAAGGATCTCTATACAGTCCTTGTTGTCCACCTTGGGTGCCAAATTGGCCATAGCCACCATCTAAAATATCAAAATCATCAAATCCTTCAGGGGTACATCCCAAGTGCCATTTTCCTATAATTCCTGTTTGATATCCCTGCTCTCCTAATATTTTTGCTACATTTACTCCATCACATGGATCATATTTATCTTCTAAGGTTTTAACACCGTTTACATGACCATATTGTCCCGTCATAATGGTTGCCCTAGCTGGTGTGCAGATAGCATTTGTTGCACAATAAGCATCCATTCTACATCCTTCTTTTCCGATTCTATCTAAATTAGGTGTTGTAAATACTGTAGATAAAATCGAATGATAATAACTAATTGCATTTGCTGCGTGATCATCTGACATCATGTATATAATATTTGGTTGTTTCATTCTACCTCCATTTCGTAAAATATCATCCCTCTTTTTTTAGATTTTTCACACTGTTTCCACATTCAAAATAAGGTTCTTTCATGATAAGTTCCGGAAAACTCTCATAATCTTTTTGCATCCTCTTATAAAGAAGTCTTGCAACATCATCTCCCATTTCACCCAAAGGCTGACCCACTACTGATAATTTAGGATTGATAACTTCTGATAATTGCGACATATCAAATCCTACAATAGATAAATCTTCTGGAATAGACAACTGGTAATTATTAATCTCCATATAAGCTCCTAAAGTCACATCATAGTTAGAAGCAAAGATTGCCGTAGGTTTTTCTTCTAAATCCCACAATTGGTGAAAAGCTTCCTTTCCACCTTTTACAGTATAATCACCAGATACAATATATTCGGATTTTACAGGTATTCCTGCTTCCACTAATGCCTTGATATAACCTTCAATTCTTTTCTTAGCCGTATAATGACTGGGATCACCTGTGATAATCGCAATCTTTTCATGACCATTTTGAATTAAATTTTTCATACCTAAATAAGTTGCTTCCACATTATCTAATACCACTCCATCTGCTTCTATACCTTCTTCTAATTTATCTAACAAAACAAGTGGCACTTCCTTTTTTTGAATATATTCAATGACTTCTTCTGAATTATTACAGGGCATAAGAATCAGACCATCCACCATACGGTTAATATTCTGTTTTACCTTTTCAAACTCTAACTCTGGATTATCTTGACAATCACAAAGTATCATACTGTAACCTTTTTGGGACAGATACTTTTCTATGCTATTGATAATCTCAATAATAAAAACCAGATTCAAAGAAGATACTAAAATAGCAACCGTATATGTTTTTGCATTCCGTAACCCCTTTGCAATCTTATTTGGTTTGAATTTTAAATTTTCAATAGCTTCTTCTATTTTTAGTTGATTATTTTGTTTTAAAGCACCACCATTGATGTATTTTGATACCGTTCCTACTGAAACACCTGCATAAGATGCCACATCTTTAATTGTTGCCCCCATAAAATCCCTCCAAACCTCAGTATTTCTCTGTAATAATTCACCATTACCTGTTTACAAAATACTTCCGTAAGGATTTAAAGATATTTTAAACGTTTACCTTACGCCGTTATTTCGTACACTTTACCTTTTTCAACTGCAAAAGTATAATTATTTCTTTCATCTCGCTGATAAGGTATCATTTTTTCATCACAACGAATTACTATTTCTCTCTTTTCATTTACTTTGATACAAGCATCATTCTTCGCTCGTAACGATGCTTTTACTAACTTTCCTTCCTCCCATTGTACCATAATTTTATGTCCGCCACGAACAATTATTCCCGAAAGTTCTCCTTTTTTCCACTGTTTTGGCAGTGCTGGTAAGAAAATAAGCTCTCCATTTTGATTTTGCACCAACATTTCCACAATAGCCGCTGTTCCACCAAAGTTTCCATCAATTTGGAATACTTCTTTTTCTCCTTCAAAATTTTCTCCAAGAGGTGGATGTAAATCAAATAAATTAGGATAAGTTGAATTCATAAGTAAATGTTCTAAGTAATGATAGGCCTGTTCTTGATCTTGTAATCTAGCAAATAAACTAATTAACCAAGCGCAGCTCCATCCTGTATGTCCACCACCATTTTCCAATCGTTTTTCAATCAGTTTACGGCTCGCATCTATCAATTCTGGATTTTTCAATTGATTCATACTATTGCCTGGATATAACCCATATAATGGCGAAAAATGTCTATGTCCTTTTTCTACTTCCTCAAATTGAACGGACCACTCTTGTATACATCCATCATTTCCAATTTGATAAGACGGCATTCTATTTAACTTGTCTTTCACTTCCGCAATCATTTCCTTATCTTCCCCTAAGGTAGTTGCAGCTGCAATAAACGATTCTAACATATGGGTAATCATACCAATGTCTGCTGCGGAAGATTGACTGATACTACAAATATTTCCCTCTGTATCATAAAATTCATTTTCAGGTGTAGTGGATGGACAGGTCATAACACCACCTTTTCCATCCTCAATTAACCAATCCAGGCAAAACAAACTACTTTCTTTTATAATAGGATATGCCTTTGTTTTTAAATACTCTATATCTTGTGTGTATTCATAATGCATGTAAGCATGGGTACTAAGCCACACTCCCCCTAATGGCCAGTAAGCAAACTTAGGTAACCCACCAACTGGTGCCGTTTGTCTCCATAAGTCAATATTATGATTTGCCACAAATCCTCTACAATGAAATTGTTCTCTGGCTACTTCTTGTCCCTGCACTCGTAATTCATCTAACATCTCAATCAAGGGTTCTTCACATTCTGATAAATTACCAGAATTTACCATCCAATAATTCATTTCCGTATTAATATTTGTGGTATAATTGCTACTCCATGCTGGACGCAATTCTTCATTCCAAATACCTTGTAATGTTGTAGGCTGACTTCCCTGCCTAGAAGACGCAATCATTAAATACCTGCCATATTGATAATATAGCGTATATAATTCTTGATCCTCTTCCCCCTTTTGTAAGGCTTCTAATCTCTGATCTGTAGGAATATCATCCCTACCATCACCCGATAATGAAAAAGTAACACGGCGGTATAATTCTTGATAATCTGCAATATGTCTTCTCAAAACTTCTTCAAATGACTGCTCTGTTACCTTTTCTATTTTAGAAAAACACAATTGATCTATTGCTTCTTGATTTCTATTTACTTCCTTATTATATTTCTCAAAACCATTAGCTGTACTTACATATATCACACAATGAGAACCATTTACCAATTGTAATGTTCCATCTACTTCTTTGATGATACCGTCTGTTTCTTCTATATTAATAATTGTAGTAAAAGGAATACCAGGATTCATATCATCAAAAATAACGGGATTTGGATCTTCTTTATAATTTGGTATGACATGGCTTGGTGTCACACCTCTTACCACCAACTGATTTTCCTTAATCGTAGCAACAGGTTGTAATTCTGATTGAAAACCAATGGATAGTTCTAATTTCTTTTCCCCTTGTGCCTGATAGCGAAAAGCGATTACATCATCTGGATATGAAGAAAATACTTCTCTTGTATATTCTGTATTTTGACACGAAAATTTCGTAGTATGTACTGCATTCTCTAAATTCAACCTTCTTGTATATTCCGTGTATGCATCCTCTATGTTATGTTGAATCACGAGATTTCCCATAGGTACATAAGATTCATTATAAAATCCCAACATATTTTCTGTTACAAAAGCTTCTGCCTCTTTGTATTTTTCACCTTGTACTAAAGTTCTAACATGATCCAAATGTTCTTTTGGAATGCTCTTTTCTTTTCTCGTATGATTTCCTGACCATAAAGTATCACAATTTAGCGAAATTTTCTCTTCTAAAACGCCACCATATACCATTCCTCCAAAGTTTCCATTCCCGATCGGTAATGCTTCTATAAAGGTAGTGGCTGGTTGTTGATACCATAATTTATTCTTTGTCATAAAGTGCCTGCTCTCTAAATTTATTTTTCACCTTCTGCCTATTCTTTTACCGCACCTGAGGTTACACCATTAATAATATATTTTTGTGCAATCATAAAGATAACGATGGAAGGAATGGCAATCAACACAAGGGCTGCATTATATCTTCCTAAATCTTGTGGTGTCATACCATAAGCACCTTGGAAAGAATTAACTGCCACTGTAGTTGTGTATAACTCTTCTTTTGTTAAATACATAAGTGGGAACAAGAAATCTTGTAACGACCACATAAATTGAAGTACTCCCAAGTTAATGAGGGCTGGTTTCGCTAATGGTAAATATACTTTTGAAAATGTTTGTACAATATTGGCACCATCAATACTTGCCGATTCCATCAGCTCTTCTGGAAGCCCATCAAAGAAATTCTTCATCATCAATACAGAAAAAGGAATTGTAATAGTAGCTTCACAAAGAATAATTCCTAAATGTGTGTTATAAATACCTAAATTCTTTAAAATAAAGAAAAATGGCACTAATAAGATTGGTCCCGAAATTGCCATACACATTAGGACAAAACTATAAATCACTCTTCTTCCCGTAAACTTAATCTTTGAAAATGCATATCCAGAGCAAGATCCTACAAATACTACTAAGGAACTACTTCCAATAGCGTTAATTCCCGAATTTTTAAAATAAATATAAAAAGGAACACCATTAATTTTGTTTGTTAATACGTATGTATAATTTTCAAATCCATTTACCTTTAATGAATTTTGAATCAAAGAATAAACTGGAACACACCATATTAAGGTTAATATAATCAATACAATTTTCATCAATGCACGTTCTTTTTTATCTATGCTGAAAAAATCTGTCGCTACTTCTTTAGGTTGCTTATTTTTCATTTTTAACATGATTTTCTCCTCCTATGATTTATCTTTTGCTCTCATTTGAACAAATCCAATAGTAAATGAAATAATGGCTACTAAAACAGATATGGCACAAATTCTTCCTAAATTTGCTCCTGGCGTTTTGAATGATCTATAAATATAGGTACCCACAATTTCTGTTACTCCACCTGGTCCACCATCTGTCATTAAGAATACACGATCCATTTCTCTAAATCCGCCTAATATCATAGATAAGATAATTGTTTTATGTGTATTTTTAAGCATTGGATATAAAATAAAGATAAGAATGTCTTTCATTCTAGCACCATCAATTGTTGCCGCTTCTAAAATACTAGAACTAATCGTTGTTAAATCTGCTGTATAATACATAATCGGTATACCAATCAAGAATAGTGAAACCGACATAATTGAAAACATAGCTAAATTAGGATCTGCTAACCATCTTTGTGCCAAGAAATCTAAGCCTACTGCTCGTAATATATTATTTACCAATCCATCTTTATACTGTAACATGGTATTAAATACTGCCGCCATTAATGCAATAGGCAACATAGAAGGAACGAAGAACAAGGCATGAAAAAATCTTTTTCCTGGTATGCTAAAATTTAAAAATACTGCAATTAAAAAGGCGATGGTAAGCCCGAAAAAAATATTTGCACTAGATAATAAGAATGTATTAAACAATGCTCTATAAAATTGTGAATCCTTTAAAACCATTTGAAAATTACTAAATCCTACAAATTCTGGTTCCTTAAATGCAATTGTCACATCAAAAAAACTATACCTAATTAAAAAGTAAAAACTATATCCCATTAAACATATAAAGATAATAATCAGTGGTAATAAAAAAATAAATCCACTTAAATTATTTCTCTTCTGCAATGCAGATAGCTGATTTTTTTTATTCATTTCCGAATCCTCCATTCCCTTGAAAACATCTAGTCATATTCATCACTTTTTGTCCAAGTATGCCCAGTTATAACATATGCCCCAAAATAATATGTGATATCATCTTGAGGCATATAAACCCTTTTACATTATAATTTTATGACAACTTGTTATTTTAGTAATCACCATTATCCCATCCTGATTGTAATCCAGCTGCTGCTTCTTCAGGTGTAACACTTCCATTAATCACACTTTGTACCATTGGTCCTTCTACTGCACCGGCAAATGCTGATAAGTTATTTCTATCCGCTGGGGCTGCGTTCATTAATTCAAGTAATGTATCCCAACTTTCCACTGCGATATCAGATGTTAACATAGAAGCATCCATTTCGAAATCTGAAATTCCAGGTGTTCCAGCAAATTGTTTTGCTAAGATTTCTACACCATCTCCTGATGATAAGTATTGTACAAATTTAGCTGCTGCTTCTTTATGTTCTGATTCTTCTATAATACCAAGTCCACAATCTAAGTAGGCTCTTACTGCTAATTCTCCACCTTCATAAGCTACAGGTAATGCCATAATACCAACTTCTTCTAATCCAACTCCATTTTGTTCTCTAAGTACAGATGAGATTAATGTTGCATCCCAGCTACCCATGTAATAAACTAATGCATCTCCATTTGTAAACACTTCTGTTGCACTACCATAATCTAAATCCATAACATCCATAGAGAAGATTCCATCATCAAAGAATTGTTTGAATGCTCTAAATGCTTCTACATATTCAGGTGAATCCATTGTTGCACCATTATAAACTACTTCATTGTAGTAATCTCCACCTTGTGTTAATACTGTAAGTAACATTTCATCGATTACCCAGCCTTCCATACCAGCAAATACACCTGCTAATTTATCTGGATATACTTCATAAAGTGCTTCTGCAACTTCTTTGTATTCTTCAATTGTTGTTGGCACTTCACAACCGATTTCTTCTAATAATGTTGCATTGTAGAAACCAAACATAGAACCACTATTTAAAATAGTAATGAATTTTGCATCTCCACTTGTTAAGTCTTTTCCTTTATCAAACATATCTTGTGAATAACTTCCCATCCAGTCATCACCTAATACTGTTGGCATATATTCTTCTAAATCTACTAAGTAATCTTCAACACTTGCAGCAAACGCTGAAGGTTGTACACCGATTACATCGATTTCTTCTCCTGTACTAAGTGCTAATACAACTTTATCTCTATATGTACCACTTTCCATAACTGTCATGTTAATTTTAATATTTGGATTTTCTGCTTCAAATGCTGCAATTGTTTCTTCTAATTGTGCTTCAGTAGGGAACCATGTCCAATACTCTAACTCAATCACATCTTCACTGCTTACCTCTTCTGTTGCCTCTGCTACATCAGCTGTTTCTGTTGCTGTGTCTGTGCTGCTTGCACTATCTGTTGACCCACATCCTACCATAGCTGTTGCTGCTAAAACCACTGACATTAATACACTTAATACTCTTTTCTTCATTTTGCATTTCCTCCTTTTAAGAAAAATGAACCAATTCATTTGTTGAACTAATACTAACATGAACCAGTTCATTTTTCAACAGGTATTTTATATGTTTTTTATATTTGGTAGTTTTCTCTAAATATTTCTTTTATATATATGGGTATTTCTTACTCATTTTTGTGTATAATAGACAAATTTTTCTACTTTTCTAAAATACTGGCATATCATTTCAAGTACTGTACACCACTTAAAATTAAAAAGATAAAACTAGAGAGACAATATTGACGAATGCAGAAAAACTTAATTTTCATGCAATAAAAATAGTAGTGTGAAAATTCTACATTTTCACACTACTATAGCTTCTTTATGAACTTGTTTGCATTTACAATAATGGAATCCCTGCCTCATCACAAGCTTTTTTTGTGGCTTCATCCCAAACACTAGCTTGCACTTCTCCAATATGAACACTTCCTAAAAGCAACATACAAAGTCTGCTTTGTCCAATACCGCCACCAATGGTATACGGTAATTCACCTGCTAGTAATGCTTTATGGTATGGCAATTCTCGACGGTCATCACAACCTGCTATACTTAACTGTCGATCCAATGATTCTGGACTGACACGAATACCCATACTACTTAACTCATAACTACATTGTAGCGGTTCATTCCAAAATAAAATATCTCCATTTAATGACCAATCATCATAATCCGGTGCTCGTCCATCATGAGGTTTTCCACTCTTAAGAGCTCCACCTATCTGCATTAAAAAAGTAGTACCGTTTTCTTTTACATATGCATTCTCACGCTCTTTTCCTGTCATGTCAGGATATAAATCTTCCAGTTCTTGTGCAGTAATAAAACTCACCTCTGGTGAGTGCAATGGGATTTTTCCTAACTGCGGAAACATGGCATGTAAGTTCAACTCCGTGGCACAAATAGCCGCAACAATACCACGTACCGTTGTTTTCAATGTTTCCATATTGCGGTCGTCAATTCCTATCACCTTTTCCCAATCCCATTGATCTACATAAATAGAGTGTAAATTATCGAGAACTTCGTCACGGCGAATGGCATTCATATCACAATAAAGACCTTTTCCTACGCGAAAATCATATTCTTTTAAGGCAACACGCTTCCATTTGGCAAGAGATTGTACTACCTGCGCTTCGCTCCCTGTATCTGCAATTCCAAAAGTAACCTTACGCTCTACACCATTTAAATCATCATTTAACCCAGTAGATGCTTCTAAAAATAAAGGCGCCGAAACACGGTGTAATGTTAAAGTGGCACAAAGGGTATCTGCAAACAATCGCTTAATAATACCGATTGCCCGTTGTGTATCATATAAATTAAGGGATGGTGTATATCCCTCTGGAATCATAATTCGACTCATAATAACATCCTTTCTTTTTCACTGCTTATTCACAAACCATATGCAATATATTTATTTTTTATATTACAAATTTCCTATCTACTTCAAGCTGATTTATTGAAATTCTTTTAATACTAAAAATGAAACTTTTGTATTTGAAATATAGGTATGGAATGGATATTCATCACCACATTTTTGGATAAATGGATCATGGGTATAACCTACTTCCATAGGCACATAATTTTGTAATGTAGAAGAATCCATGCTTTCATAAGTGCACATGCTTCCAGAACCGATTAGCTGCGTATGTCTTTCTATAAAATCATGCTCTCTATGAATACCCACATCTACATTCTCTTCACATAAAACTGTAAAACCAATAATTTTTTCAGTTAACTTTACTTCTTCATTCAATACTCGATCATTTCCACCAAACATGCTAGCAATATCCGCTGCTTCATTCAATTTTATAATAAGAACTAATTCCCCTTCCAAACATTCTCCTGAATAAACTAGCATAGATTTCATATACTTTAAATTCACCGTATTAACTAACATATCCTCTGGTGCTAAATTAATAACGATAGATTTCCCAGTAATCATTATTTTTTCTTCATTTTCCACAAGTACTGTTTGATATAATTCATTCGATAATTCTTTTATTTGCTTCTGCATTTGTTCTTCCCTTCTCTTTTATTTTTTACTATTTATATCATACCATTTATCAATGTAATTGCATATCTTTAATAGCAGTAATAAACAATTTACTTTTCACAGCGGTAAAATTCATCGGAGACCTGTAACCATGAACCAATCGGTAATTGAATAACCGAGCTTCCCGCTTAATTTTCTAAAGGGAATCTCTAATAACTCTAGTGCCAAGATTTGTGCGGATATTTTTTTGTCCTAATTACCAAAAAACGCAGGCGATATTGGAGATATCGTCGAGGCTTTTTGATGATTAGGACGGAAAAATAAACCACAAAGGTTGGTGCTATGAGTTTTTAGAGGTTTCCTAAAGCAAAAAAGGTGGACGTATTGTAATTTTGTGCTAGCCATTGTACAAACAACTTGATACAATGGTATCAATACAAGGAGGATGAATGAGATGGCAGGTTATGTACTAAAAATTACAATGGAACAATCATCTCCACCTATGTGGAGACGACTTTTGATACCAGATAGGATTACATTTTATGATTTGCATTGGATTATACAAACGGCATTTGGATGGGAAAATGATCATTTACATGACTTTTCTATACCGACTCAAAAAATTAATATTATTCCAACTGAAGTGGATGGACATGGAGCCTATAATTTTGAGGAAGAAACTACGGTAGTAGATGAATTTCTTATGTCTAATAAATGGATACGCTATACTTACGATTTTGGTGATAACTGGAGTCATAAAATAGTTATGGAAAAGATAAATGAAAGCTATACCGAGCGTTATGCACAGGTATTGAAGTTCAAAGGGGATAATTTTTTAGAAGACTCAGGTGGAGTTTATGGATTTGCTTATGCAGCGGAAGATGCTCCAGAGGAAGAATGGGAAGAGGGTTTATTTTATCCTAGTATGATAACGCCATACGATATACAACAAACAAATGTACAGTTACAAAACGATCTTATTCCAATAACTGAATGTGAACAAAACTATATGGAACATATCCTCAAAGTAAATGCAGCATTTGAACAAATAAAAAAATGGAAATACGATGATCTAAAAACTGTATTTGCGAATACTGTACCTACGAATAAAGCAACTGTCCGTAAAAAGAGTGTAGAACGAGGGCTTTGGTCACGAGCAAAAGAATTGTCACTTTACACAGAATATGAATTCCTGAAAAAAGATATCGGGCAAGAAGAGATTTTTCCATATTCCAGACATCTGTATGTAGGAATGGGTGAACATACAATAAGAGATGGCTTAGATAAACTCAATCAAGATGAGGCGAAAACATATTGCCAATATTGGCAATTATCAATTCATGAACTGAGCACTAAGGAAGAGATGGTGGAGAAAATCTACGAATCTATGAAAAAAAATCCTGAATATTTATTGTTTATTTTTAATAAGCATGAAATGGACTTTCTCCTTGCATGTTATCAAGAAATTAAAAAAGGTAACAAAATTAACAATCAAGAGATATTTGATAACAAAATATGTATTCAGAAAGCAATTGCTCTAGGCATTATAGCGTTTGATTCCTTTAACATTGAAGCAGAGATTGTGACTCATCTTAATTTTGCAAAGGATACGAATAGTATGTTGACAGGATATTCTAGTTCACTAAAGAAAAAATACTATGCAAGAATACCTAAAATTAGTCAATTATTGGAATATATTTTACAAATCTATGGAATAATTGAATTGGATAAGTTGTATGAAATGTACTTCCAATATGCAACTAGCAGGTTGTCAGAGCAAGAGTTTAGGATTTTTATTTATCTACACGGACGATTTAATGATTTATATGACATATATATTGACCAAGAAGAAGAAAATTATGTTTGTCAAAAGGGATTAAACCCTCAAAAGATATTAGAACAACGTAGTATTCATATGAACAACTTGCCATATAAAATATATGATGAGGAACAATTGAAAACATATGGAGATATAAAATATGATTTTGAAATCGAGTTTTTACATGACTGCTTCAAGTATCAATTGAATCTAGACGAAGAGAAGGCGAATAGCATTGTTAGTGAAGTATATCTAAATATCAAAAATGGAGAAAAAATTGACACCATATTTTCCATTCTACAACAGAGTATTCCACAATGGAGTCATAGCATTGGAATTGAATTATGGGAGATAGTTCTTGGTTTATTTAAGGAATCAACATTACCGATGTTAAAGGGAGCGTCCAGAAATAGTAGTGCAAGGATAGAACAATTAAACTGGTGGGATTATGAACTATTGAGTAATTATACAGAAGATTACCAGAATAAGGACAAACCCTTATACGAGTTTCCTTCTCACATACAAGGACAATTATATGAGATGAGTCAGTTTTATGGAAGTGAATATCTATCCGCCCTTTCAGAGTTTATGGTGAAAAATCAAGTACAATCAGAAGAGTTTCTATACATGCTAGGAGTGGCAAAGTTTGGAAATGTTCGGCACGAAAATATATTCTCATCCTTGCAAACAGGTGAAATGTCTAGACTTAAGGGTGAACACGTGGAAGAAATCATAGAGAAATTGAGAAAAAGTTCTATAGAAGGAGAGGTCTTAGCAAAAAAATTAGAAGAAAGAATAATAGAATATCAAGAGATTGATGATTTTTGTGAGGAAGATATTGAGATTGATGAAATGATGTGGAAAAAAATGGCTAAAATGCAAAATCCTGTAGAATTTAGTGGATATATGCAGCCATATGTTAGTCAAGAAAAGAAAATAGGCAGAAATGATCTCTGCCCTTGTGGAAGTGGCAAAAAATATAAAAAATGCTGTGGAAAATAAAAAAATTAATATTATTCCAGCTGAAGCGGATGGAATATCCACCCGCTTCAGTTTTTATTATTTGGAACCTCTAAAAACTCATAGCACCAACCTTTACATATTTACCTATTTTTATTCTCCGACTAATCTTCTATTCCATCCAATCACTCGGTACCATAAAGCTCTTTATATTCCCTACATCACCTAACCCCAGTTCCTCATTCTCAGATAATGCCTCTACCTGTTCTATGCTATACACATTAAGCAACTCAAAATCTACGTCCCAAAAGTAATACTCAATATAATCATCTAAACATTCATACTTCTTTATCATTTCTTCAGCATTAATCGAATCCTCCTCCAAGTATTCTTCCATTTTTGCTATACAATATTCCCTCTCTGGAATTCGATCTATACCACTATAATCAGCTTCCTCCATAATACATGCTTGCTCTTCAATAATGGCATTCATTACATATTCCATGATCAAAGTAGGTACTTCTTTTTCCTCTTTCATGAGCAATTCACGTAGCCCCCAGAAAATAATATTCATTTCTCTAATTGGAAATAACTCTGGAAAATACTGCGATATGAATTCAGCAAACGCTAAATCTCTAAAATCCACTTCTGGTACATCTGCGCCACTATGAACAATTATTATTCCATTCATCGCATCTATTATTTTTCGATTCATAAATCTTTCAATAATATCATTTGCCTTTTCATCCATTACGAACCTATCCGGAAATCTTAACATACTTATTTTCCCCCATATCGCTTTAGTTTTTTTAATGTATATTGGCATCATCAAACATAACTATGCTCTCTACACTTATTGTACCAAGTCGCTAGCGCGACGGCTAGTGCAAAGTACTGATTTTGCCACATTTTCTTAGAATTTAAAATTTTTCCCAAAAAATAGTAGCGGTTTTTGCTTATATCATGTATTGTTAA
>JAWXVD010000070.1:0-17836 GCA_044425705.1 Eubacteriales bacterium
ATGAAGCAGAACAGAGAGAGCAATTGATTCATCGTATGCCAGCCTATGTGGAACAGGCATATGGAGCGGGAAAACAGTTGGAAAAAATGTATCAAGAGTAGATGTTTGTATCGTTACAGATTCGCGTGAATTGTAACGGATGCTTTTCAGATAGTAGATAAGGAATGGTTTATGTCATGAAAGAAATAATCGCACAAACAAAGCATCAATTATTACATTACCCAGAACTTTCTGGAAAAGATAAAATCAAACGAAATATCAAATATATGCTAGGTCGCTGTGGAAAAGTAGACCGGTATTTTTGGAGCCATGGCTTATTGACCCAAGGGCTAGAGGAGGCTTATCAAGTCACTAACGATAAAGCAATTTTAGATACCTTGCTAGCCTATTACGATAGTTGGATCGAAAAGGGAATGACACTCACTAGCGTAGAGCATGTGATCAATGGCTATACTTTGATTGCAATATATGAAAAGACTGGCCATGAGAAATATAAAAGAGCAGCAGATAAGATTTATGAATTCGTGAAAAATCACTCGAAAGATGCAGACGGTTGCCTGCCTTATAATCAGAAACACCAGAACCTTATGTTTATAGATACCATCGGCATGATTGCACCATTTCTATGTCGTTATGGAAAAGTTTTCGGATGCAAAGAAGCAACAACAGTAGGGATCAATCAAATCCTTGTATATCTAGAAAAGGGCATGGACAGCAATAGCGGATTGCCATACCACGGTTATCAAAGTGATACAGGAATGAAACAGGGCATGATAGGATGGGGACGTGCAGTAGGTTGGTTGCTTTGGGGCATGGTGGATAGCTTAGAATATATAGATTCTACTGTGGAAGGATATGATAGGTTAAGAAAAGGATATGAAGAATTAGCAGTGAATACTATCGCATACCAAATGGATGACGGATATTTTGCTTGGCAAGTACAGGCAGTGGATGGACATATTGACACTTCGGCTACGGGGATGATTGGATATGCCGTTGGAAAAGGTTTGGAAATAGGGCTGTTTGAAAGTCAGCATGACATAATGAACGAAGTGGTGAGAAAAAGTAAGGTGGCAATGATAGAAGCTACGAAGAATGGAAAAGTTATGGAATCTTCCGCAGAATGTATCGACTTCGCTCAGTATCCACAGATATATGGGAATTATCCTTGGGCACAGGGAACAGGATTGAGGTTGGCTATATTGAAGCCAGTGGAAGTACAAAAGCACGTAAATACAAAAAAGCAAACACTTTAGAATAGGGGACAACAAATGATCATCATCAACGTAACAGGCGGATTGGGAAATCAATTACAGCAGTATGCTTTATATGAAAAATATAAATCCCTAGGGATAGAAGCTAAATTAGATACTAGTTGGTACGATGTGTCTCATGCCGTTGCAGAACATAGAGAGTTAGAGTTAGCATATTTCCCGAATATTACCTATGATGCTTGTACTATGGAAGAAAGAAAAGCACTATTATGTAATCAAAATATCATAAAAAAAGTCATTGGGAAAGTCATTCCTGGCCAAAAGAAATTCTATCCTGAACAGGTGATGTACAATCCAGAAATCTTTACTTGGGATACCATGTATTTAGAAGGATATTGGGCATGTGAAGCCTATTATGGTGACATTATGGAGACAATCAGGGAGAAACTTACCTTTCCGCATTCTGGCAATCCCAAGAATATAGAAGTGGCGAAGAAGATGGAAGATGAACAATCGGTGAGTATCCATATTAGAAGAGGGGATTATTTGCGTCCTGAAAATGCTATGTTTAGTGGAATCAGTACAGATGAATATTATGAAAGTGCTATTTCATTGATAAAAGAAAGTATGGAGAATCCAATTTTTTATATCTTTTCTGATGATCCTGCATATGTGAGAGCACAATATCAGGGAGAAGAATACAGAGTGGTTGATTGGAATAGTGGAAAAGATAGTTTCTTTGACATGTACTTAATGAGCAAGTGTAAACACAATATTTGTGCCAATAGCACCTTTAGTTTCTGGGGAGCAAGGTTAAATAATAATCCAGACAAGAAGATGATTCGTCCGCTAAAACAGAAGAATACAGCTGTTTATGAACCAGAGACCATGCATAAATTATGGAAAAACTGGATTTTAATTGACGAATTTGGTACAATAGTGTGATTAGGATGATTGAGAGAGCAAGCAATGCGAAGCAATCTATCATTACCACTAGGGTGAAAACAATCCATAGATACACCTAAAGTAAAGTGGTTACAAAGAGGAAAATAAATGGGACGAGTGCAACAGGCCACAAAAAACATTGCGTTTGGATATATAGGAAACATTTCATCTACTGTTTTAGGATTTATTCTTAGAACAGTATTTATCATGCAGTTAGACAGCACTTTGTTAGGGGTAAACGGCCTCTATACAGGTGTGTTAACTATGTTGTCATTGGCAGAATTAGGGATAGGGACAGCCTTGAATTATAGTCTTTATGCGCCAGTTGCCAATAAAGATTATGAGAAGATTAAGTCTTATATGCAATTATATAAAAAGGCCTACTATTGTATTGCGGCAGTGGTAGCAGTGATGGGAATTATTTTAATTCCTTTTTTAAAGTACTTTATTGCAGACCCAGGTGACTATGGGATACAAGAATTAACCACATATTATCTTATCTTCTTATTCAATACAGTCAGTACCTATTTCGTGTCTTATAAATATAGTTTGGTGAATGCGGAACAAAAGAACTATATTCAGACAAATGTGCTAACAATTACAAAGATTGTTACCATTGCAATCCAAATCGTGGTATTATTAACTACAGCAAACTTTTTATTTTATCTTCTTGCAGCAGCGGCGGTAGAGTTGGCGCAAAAGATATTTGTAAATCGATATTTGAATAATAGATATCCATATCTGAAAGAGAAAAATATCACCAAGTTAGCAAAAGAAGAAACAGATGAGGTTATCAGAAAAACAAAAGCTTTAGTGATGCACAAAGTAGGAGATGTGGCCAGATTACAGACAGACAGCTTGATTATTTCCTCATTTATTAGTGTAGCCTTAGTTGGAATTGTAGACAATTATGTGATGGTTATGAATTCCTTATCAGGTTTCGTCAACATTATCTTTAATTCTGTCATTTCTAGCTTTGGGAATTTGATAGCAACGGAATCAAAAGAAAAACAATACGAACTATTTAAAGTATACCGCTTTATGGCAAACTGGATCTACGGATTAGCAGGCGTAGGCTTCTTTATCTTACTGACACCTCTGATTAGGTTGTGGATCGGTGATGACTGGATCTTAAGCAGCGGCGTGGTAGCGTTAATCTTAATCGACTATTACTTTAAAGGCGATAGAATTGTACTGTCTAATTTTAAGACGGCAGCAGGCGTCTTTGAACAGGACAAATACTTGGCATTGATTCAAGGTGTTGTGAATTTGATTATTTCTATTACCTTAGTACAATCCATCGGCTTGCTGGGTATTTATGTGGGAACTATCGTATCAGGATTAATCGCTAACATTACAAAGCCATTGATTATTTATCGAGTGTGCTTTGGTATGAGCGGAAAGAAGTACTTTAGGGATAGTTTGAAATATTTATTATTGATTGGAGCATCATTATGTGTGATTATACCAATCAAATCATTTGTGATAGGGGAAGTGACAATTTTAAGTTTTATCATTATGGGAATTGTTGTGATGTTGGTATTTAATGGGATATTCATTATTGGATGCTATAGAACCAAGGAATTTCAGTATATGGTGGGAATTGTGAAGGGGAAACTATCATTGGAAAAATACAAAAAGAAATAGGTAGGATGATAAAAAGCCTGAAAGGGAAGATAGATGTTAGAAATGAAATTGAAACAGTCACAGGAAATGAAAATCACATTATATGAGATACTCTTTTTTGCATTTTGGAGTATTATGCTATTTGTAAAGGGAATGGGATGGTATGATGGAGAAACTGTCTTTAAAATCGCTTTGGTAGTAGGAAGTTTATGTATTTTCACAAAGATTGCAATAGAAAAATATACCATTTATGAATTGATAGGGATAGTAGCTTTATTAGGTCTAGGTGGTTTGAACTATGTAAATTCTGGCGAAAAAGGCATGCTTATTTTTATTATAATGATGATAGGCATGAAAGGAATTTCAGTTGCAAGGACATTTCGTGTGGGATGTGTAGTATGGGGGATTTCTTTTTTCATGCTTATCATATTATCTCAATTAGGAATGATGGAATCTACTACATTAATTCATTATAAGTTTGGGCAATATATTGTTCGTTATAGTTTTGGGTATACACATCCAAATGTGCTACATATGTCATACTTAACTATGGCTATGTTTATTGCGTATGTAGTAAATCAGAAGTATATTGTTAAAACAGTTGCTCTTTTAATGATTGGAAATTTAATTGCATTTATGTATTCATTAAGTTATACAGGATTTGCAGTTTGTACCATATATTTGTTTCTTTGTTTGTATTTTGAGAAAAGAAAAGATATGAATCTACTAGAAAAAATAGTGATTTTAAGTATTGTACCCTTATGTGCATTGTTCTCATTATTAGGTCCTGTTATATTAAGTTCTGAAGGAACATTATTTCGCTTATTTGATAAAATATTAAATACTCGATTTACCTTATCTCGATATTTTTTGACGACATTTCCAGTCACTTTGTTTGGTCAAAGAATTGTTGCGGAAGATGCTTCGAGAACCATGGATTGCTCTTATACATTTGCATTTGTTACTTACGGACTAGTTATGTTTTTAGGGATAGTGGTCGTATATATTGCTCTATTAAAGAGTTTTATAGAACAAAAAAAGGTGAAAGAATTATCAATTACGATTGCCCTTTTGATTGCAGGCGTGTCAGAACCATTATTATTTAACACTTCTTTTAAAAATATATCATTTGTGTTTGTAGGAGCATATTTATTTACAAAATGTAAAGAACAAAGTGATAAAAAGGGTGGATTTTTAGCGAAAGAAATACAAATATTGAAATTTGTTCCAGTAAAAGAATTTGTCTGGAGAAAACCGAAGGTTACTAGTTTACAGTTAGACAAGAGAATTTCTTACAAACAAAAAATAGTATTTTTATTATTAGCTTTGATGATTACCATAGTGGGAAAACAACTCTTTGTTATGCCTACTAGCTATCTTGCACCAGTGGTTCAGTGTGATCACTATGATGGAGATAAAATATATATAGCGGAAGAGGAATTAGAGGATTATAGTGAAAGTAAAATTTTTAATTATACAGATGAAATGACACCTATGTATGAATTTGATGGAGAAGTAAATCAAGTAGAAGAATATAGATGGTATGTGATTGTGTTCATTGGTAGTTATTACTTATTATGTATGTTGAATTATAGTTACATTTCACGCCCACACAAATCACCTGACTTAAAAAATGAAGGGAGATGAGACTATGGAGTTGAATCAACTTAAATATTGTGAAATATTAGACACTAATATCAATGTAATAAACATGAAGGATGCAGTTACTTATATTTCAGAACATTTAGAAGAACTAAAGGGAAACTATATTTGTGTGTCAAATGTGCATACAACAGTTATGTCTTATCGAAATGAAGCATATAGAAAAATTCAAAATGGTGGAGCAATGGCTTTGCCAGACGGAAAACCATTAGAATTAGAGTGTAAAAGGCGCGGATTTAAAGATGCAGGAAGAGTACCTGGTCCAGATTTAATGCCTAATATATTTGCATTATCTGAAGAAACGGGATACACCCATTATTTTTATGGAAGCACACTAGAGACATTGGAAAAATTACAGCAGAACTTAGTCAAGGAATTTCCTCAGTTAAAAATTGTGGGAATGTATTCGCCCCCCTTTAGACCACTTACAGAGGAAGAGGATTGTGAAATCATACAGCAAATTAATGATGTTAAGGCTGACTTTGTTTGGGTAGGATTAGGGGCACCAAAACAAGAAGAATGGATGGCGCAACATAAGAATAAGATACAGAGTCTTATGATAGGAGTTGGCGCAGGGTTTGATTTTCATGCTGGCACAGTGAAGAGAGCACCTTACTGGATGCAAGAATATTGTTTAGAGTGGCTATATCGATTAATGCAGGATCCTAAAAGATTACTGACACGTTATGTGGATACAAACGTATCGTTTATGTATTATTTGTGGAAAGTAGAAAGAGTAAAAAAACGGGAAAGTAAGAAGAGAATTGCGAAAAAGAAAGATAGTAGCAAATTTAAAATAGCAATGTTGGGACATAAGAGAATACCTTCTAGGGAAGGTGGGGTGGAAATTGTAGTAAATGAACTGGTAAAAAGAATGATAGGGCAGGGACATGCAGTAGATGTGTATAACCGCTCAGGATACCATGTTTCAGGGAAAGAATATGAGTTTGAAAGAAGCAAAGAATATCTAGGAAGCAACATTATTACCATTCCAACATTTCGAAATGGTAAATTAAACGCTATTGTGTATTCGTTTTTAGCTAGCGTTAGAGTACTTTTTACAAAGTATGATATTGTACATTATCATGCGGAAGGGCCTTGTGCAATGCTTTGGATTCCTAAAATGTTTGGGAAAAGAATCGTTGTCACGATTCATGGATTAGATTGGCAACGTGCAAAATGGGGTGGATTTGCTACGAAAGTCTTGAAATTTGGAGAAAAGATGGCTGCCAAATATGCAGATGAGATTATTGTATTATCTGAAAATGTGAAAGAATATTTTTATGATACCTATCATCGTGAAACGCATTTTATACCAAACGGAATTAGTAAGCCAGAAATCATTCCTTGTAATATCATAAAAAAACGATTTGGACTAGAAAAAGATGGGTATATTTTATTTTTAGCTAGGCTTGTTCCAGAAAAAGGAGTTCATTATTTAATTGAGGCATATGAAAAATTAAATACTGATAAGAAATTAGTAATAGCCGGGGGAAGTAGCCATTCTATTGAGTATGTTGAAATGATCGAAAAGCAGGCAAAGACAAATGAGAATATCATTATGACTGGGTTTATACAAGGGGAAATTTTAGAAGAGCTGTATTCAAATGCATATGTATTTGTATTGCCAAGCGAGATAGAAGGAATGGCACTTAGCTTGTTGGAAGCGATGAGTTATGGAAATTGCTGTGTGGTCAGTGATATTTGTGAAAATACAGATGTGGTAGACGGCCATGGTGTGGCTTTTAAAAGTACCGATGTAGATTCTTTAGCAAAAGAATTACAAGAGTTGTTAAATAATCCAGATAATGTAGAAAAGTATAAAAGTATGAGCAGTGAGTATATTTGCAATAAATATAGTTGGGATGATGTAGTAGAGGAAACAACTAAAGTATATAGAGGTAAATAATAGTGAAAGTCTTAATGGTAAACAAATTTTTACATCACAATGGTGGTTCAGAAACGTATATTTTTGAATTAGGTAAGAAATTACAAGAAGAAGGCCATTTAGTAGAATATTTTGGTATGGATGATGAAAAAAGAGTAGTAGGGAATAGTATTGACTGTTATACAAATAGTATGAATTTTCATACCAATAAGATCAAAAAACTTTTGTATCCCTTTAAAATCATTTATTCTACAGAAGCAAAAATGAAAATGGAAAAAGTGTTAAATCATTTTCAACCAGACATTGTACATTTAAATAACTTTAATTTTCAATTAACGCCATCCATTATCTATGCAGTTCAAAAATATAAAAAAACAAATCATCCTAATGTTAAGCTTGTGTTTACAGCACATGATTATCAACTAGTCTGTCCTAATCATATGATGAAAAACGGAATGACGGGAGAAAATTGTGAATTGTGTGTGGGTGGTAAGTATGGAGCATGCATTAAAAATAAATGTATCCATAATTCTACGAGCAAAAGTATATTAGGTGCGGTAGAGGGACTTTTATATAAATATTTAAAGACATACCGCTTTATTGATCTCATTATTTGTCCCAGTGAATTTTTACAGGAGAAATTAAATAAAAATCCACTGCTTAAAAATAAAACCATTGCTCTTCATAATTTTGTAGAAAAGAATCAAGCAGTTGCAACCGAAAAAAAAGACTATATTTTATATTTTGGAAGATTTTCAGAAGAAAAAGGTGTGAAAACATTAGCAGCTGTTTGTAAACAGTTGCCTCATATTCAGTTTATCTTTGCTGGAGGGGGTCCATTAAAAGATACCATAGATGCAGTGGAGAATATTCATAATGTTGGATTCATTATCAAAGATGAACTAGAGACTTTGATTAAAGAAGCAAAATTCAGCATATATCCCTCGGAATGGTATGAGAACTGTCCGTTTTCTGTCATGGAATCTCAAATATATGGAACACCTGTCTTAGGAGCTGATATAGGAGGCATTCCAGAAATTATAGAAGTAGGTAAAACAGGGATTTTATTTGAAGCAGGTAATGAAGAAGACTTGAAAGCAAAAATAGAATTATTATGGAAAGATTCACAATTTCTTGCAGAACTGACAAAAGGCTGTGAGAGTATAGAATTTGACAATCTAGAAGAATATTGCAATAAGTTAATCCATTTATATCAAACCACATAACAGGTAGTTGCTCGATGGCTTGATAGAGTGTTATGGATAAATTACTAGACTAAGAGAAAGTGATGGTTATAAAAATGGCAAAAAGAAGTTTATATGGAACAGTAATAGTTACTTATCGTTGTAATGCAAGATGTAATATGTGTGACTGTTTTAAGGATCCCACAAAACCAAGCGAAGAAATTACGTTAGAAGAAATAAAAAAATTGCCAGAAATGGCTTTTACGAATATTACAGGAGGGGAACCTTTTGTAAGACAGGATATACCAGATATTGTAAGAGAATTATATAAAAAATCAGATCGAATTGTAATTTCTACAAATGGATATTTCACAGACCGAATTATCGCCTTATGTAAAGAATTCCCTAAAGTTGGAATTCGTATCAGCATTGAAGGATTACAAGCTACCAATGATGCCATTAGAGGAATTCCAGATGGATTCAACAGAGGATATGAAACATTAAAAACTTTAGTGGAAATGAATCATCCTGATGTTGGATTCGGCATGACAGTACAAGATATGAACTGTGAAGATTTGGTGCCTCTGTACAAGATATCAGATGAATTGGGCATGGAGTTTGCTACTGCAACTCTTCATAATTCATTTTATTTTAGGAAAACAGATAATAAAATAGACGATAAATTACACGTAGCCCAAAATTTTGAAAAGTTAATCAATGAATTATTGAAAAGTAAGTCACCTAAAAAATGGTTCCGTGCATATTTTAATCATGGATTAATCAATTATATTTATGGAAATAAAAGATTGTTACCATGTGAGATGTCTAGTAATGCATTTTTTATTGATCCATTTTGTGATGTGATTCCATGTAACGGCATGGCAAGCAAAGCAGTTATGGGGAATTTACGAGAAGATGACTGGGAAACGTTATGGCATTCACAGAAAGCACAGCAAGTAAGAGAATGTACAAAAAAATGTGATAGAAATTGTTGGATGATCGGTAGTGCATCACCAGCAATGCATAAATATATTTGGGTACCAGGATGGTGGGTAATTAAACATAAATTCTTAAAAGGTGGCAAATATAAATTAGAAGAAAATAAGTTTATTGAAATGTAAAACAAATTTATTGAGATGTAAATCAAATATAGTGATAGAGGTGCGTGTTGAAAATATTAATGTTTGTAAACTGGAATGTTTTATATTGTGAAGAAAGACCATTAGATAAACAGCCTCCAGATTATTATATAAAAGGAGAGGATTATTGGTTTTTTAGATATTTTAAGGATAAACCAGAGGTTGATGTAATAGATACACATTCATTTCCATGGTTAGAAAAAATAGAAAAAAATAAAATCCGCTTCTATATATGGCAAACATTAAAGATATTACCTAGGTTGTGGAAGTATGACCTCATTATATCTCACGGAATGCAAAGTGGCATTGTGCTTAGTTTGTTTCGAAGAGTATTTCCAAAATCGCCAAAACACATCGTGTTTGATATTGGATCTTTTAATAGTGCAGCGGAAACTGGATTTGCACTAAAGCTTATGCAATTTGCTAGCAAATCTATCAATGGCGTTATTTACCATACAAGTAATCAGATGGAGTATTATAAAGAATTTTTTCCATGGATTGTAGAAAAGTCTCAGTTCATGTTGTTTGGTACAGATAAAGAATTTTTTAATAGTATTGAGGAAAAATATTTCGTAAATAGAAAAGATTATATTGTCTGCATTGGCTATAACAAAAGAGATTGGGATACTTTATGTAAAGCTTATGCAAGTTTGGATACACAAGTGACATTACGGTTGATTGGAAATAAAGACTATCAATGTGAAAATGCTAATATTGAAGTGATTCCAAGTATGAGCATTCATGCCTTAATGAAAGAAATCCAAGGTGCGTTATTTTGTGTACTACCATTGCAGAATTTTAACTATTCATTTGGACAAATGACTTTGTTACAACAAATGGCAATGGGAAAAGCAGTGATTGTGGCGAAAGTACATAGCATGGTAGACTATGTGAAAGACAAAGAAAATGTTCTTTTATACGAGGCGGAAAATGTAAGCCACTTGTATGAAAAAATGAAAATGTTGTTAGAAGATAAGAATATGTGTGTCAAATTAGGTTCACAGGCCAAAGAATATATTCAAAATGAAAATAATGAAGAGATTATGGCTGGGTTAATTGAAGCTTATTTGGAGAAGGTTGGACAAGAATGAAGGCAAATAGGGAAATAAAAAAGGTTATCTTTGTGATTGTAAATATGTCAGGTGGAGGAGCAGAACGTGTTATTTCAATTCTGGCGAATCAATTTGTGAAGACTGGAATGGAAGTTGCAATCATGATGACAGCTGGAAGTACAGTATCTTATAAACTAGATGAACGAATTGAATTAATATGTGTTGGACAAGTGACAAATGGTAGTATGGGCGAACGAATAAAAAGAGTGAAAAATATGCGCAAATACTTTAAAAAAAATAAAGAGGCAACCATTATTTCTTTCGGTCCAGGGACGAGCTTTTTTGCCATGCTTGCAGATCTAGGGCTTCCTAATCCTAGAGTGATTTCAGAGCGCAATGATCCAGCAATTTGTCCATATCCTTTTTTTAGGAATATCATCTATAATATGGCTCATGTACTGGTATTTCAGACAGAAGATGCTAGAGACTGTTTCCCAAAAAGAATTGCAAAGAAGGGATACATTATTCCGAATCCTATTAAGGAAGAATTGCCAAGTCCATTTGTAGGGGTAAGAAAGAAAAAGATTGTTGCAGTAGGTAGATTAGAAGAGCAAAAAAATTACCCATTGCTCATCAAGGTATTTGCTACATTTGTAGAAAGATTCCCAGAGTATGAATTACATATTTATGGAGAAGGATCTTTGAGAGAAAAATTAGAAATGCAAATAAAAGAATCTAATATGGAAAAACAGATCATTCTGAAAGGATTTGTAAAAAGTGTATTAGAAGAGATTATAGATGCTAGCATGTATGTTTTATCGTCTGATTACGAAGGGATTTCTAATGCGCTGTTGGAAGCCATGGCCATAGGGTTGCCAGTAGTTTCCACAGATTGTCCTATAGGTGGCTCTAAACTCTGTATTCAACATGGAGAAAATGGACTTCTAGTGCCAGTAGGTGATGGATATCAAATGTTGTTGAAAATGAAAAAAATTGCAAGTAATCAAACTTTTGCAGATGAAATTTCAAAGAATGCAGCACAAATTAAGGAAAAGTATTCTGAAAAAAATATTTCCGAAATGTGGAAGCATGTTATGATGAAAATATAGCGATATGAAAGAAAATAGTTACAGGTCACTTGAAAACTGTAATAGAAAATACACTTTGAGAGGGATATGGAGAGATCGATGAAAACAATAAGTATCATTGTACCAGTTTATAATGTAAAAACGTATATTGATAAATGTATTACTTCACTCATGGAACAGACCTATCAGCAACTTGAAATCATATTGATTGATGATGGTTCTACAGATGGCAGTGGTGAGATTTGTGATCGATATGCTAAATTAGATACAAGAATACGAGTAGAACATATTCAAAACGGAGGGCAAAGCAATGCTAGAAATGTTGGACTTTCCCTAGCAAAAGGTGAGTATATCGGCTTTGTTGATAGTGATGACTATGTAGACGCTAATAGATATGAAAAGGCAATCAAGATTATGGAAGAAGAACAAGCAGATATTGTTGAATGTAATTTTGACGGTCGAAGATTAAAAATGGAAAATGATTGTGTAGGAAATGAAATAAAAATCATTGACGGAAAAGAGGGGATTAGACAACAATTAGACCCTAATCATCATAACAGTTATCCTACCATATCTGTTTGGACAAAAGTATTTAAAAAGAATATTCTAGAGGGATTGACATTTCCAGCAGGTAAAATACATGAGGAATATGGATTTGTTTGTGAAGCGCTATATCGCAGCAAATGTTATGTCTATATGAATGAAATTTTATATCACCGTACATTACGTGGAGATAGTACTACTGCTGAAAAGTTTTCTCTTAGAAATTTTGATAAACTTGATGTGATGAAAAGCAGAAGTGAATTTTTATTTCATCATAAAGAACAAGAATTATATGAAATGTCTAAATCAGCAGAATATAATTTACTCTTAGAATTATTTTATCATAGTAAGAAAGATCAACTAAAAGAAAAAGAAAAAGAAATGGTAAATGAAATAAGAAGTCAACGAGGAAATGTTTTAAAAAGTTTGTTGCCTAAGAAAAAGAAGATAGAATACTGTATATTCTTTGTTTCAAAAAAATTATATTTTATGTTGAAAGAAGCCAAAGTTGCCAGACTGTGAAAATGTGAGGGTAGGTTGAAAAATAAATTTTTCAACCAGCAATTTGTCTCTAATGAGACAAATTTGCCAAACTGTGAGAATGTGAGGGTTATTGAATGAACGTTGTATATGTAGCACCTAGATATCATACAAATCAAGTGCCGATTATGAAGGGTTGGTTAGAAGATGGGAACCAGGTGACTTTTATCAGTCAATATGGGGCTGGATCTGAGGACTATAAGGTAGTGAAACCGATATTTTTTGGTTATTCAAAAATATTTAAAGCTATTTTGTGGTTATATAAAAAAGCCACACAG
Source organism: Eubacteriales bacterium (assembly GCA_044425705.1). Lineage (GTDB taxonomy): Bacteria > Bacillota > Clostridia > Lachnospirales > Lachnospiraceae > JAWXVD01. The sequence goes on from JAWXVD010000070.1 coordinate 13,160, forward strand.
AAAAAAAATAAATTAACGGCAATTCCTTTCTTGTTTCAAGCACAATTTGGGTTTCCTAGTGTGGCAAAAACTATCAAAATTTTAAACAGAACAAATCCAGATGTTATTATTTTACGCGATCGTTCTGTTTACAATGCGGTGATTACACAAATTGCAAAGTTCAAAAAAATCACATGTATCTTATATAATCAAACACCTTTCTATGATAAGGTAGAACAACCTAGTGACATTTTTCACAAAGTAATTCGCAGTTTGACACCTAAGTATAGAATCACTCCAGTAAAAGGTACTCTTGGTGCAGAAACTATGGTGAAGGAAGATTCTTTTTATGTACCATTTGTCATTGAACCAGTGGGAACAATAGAGGAAAAAGAACATTTCATAAATGATGAAATTAATATTATATGTGTAGGTAAATTCGAAGTTGTAAAGCAGCACCTTATGCTTTTAGAAGTATGCAATCGTTTGAGGGATGCTGAAAAGATACATGTCACCTTGGTAGGTGAAGTGACATATGAAAGTCATAAAGTATATTTAAAGAAAGTAGAAGATTTAATCCAAGAGCTACATATGGAAGATATGGTTACCATCAAGAAAAATCAATCAAGAGAAGAAGTTTTTGAGGCATATAAAAATGCAGATATCTTTATTTTACCAAGTAGCACAGATGTAGCCAGTATTTCACAAGTAGAAGCAATGGCATGTTCACTACCTGTTATTTGTAGTGATAGCAATGGTACAGCATGTTATATAGCACATGGAGAAAATGGCTATGTATTTAAAAATTTAGATGCCGATGATTTGTATTTGCAGTTGGAAAAAATCATTGTGAATAGAGAGAAAATTCTGCAAATGGGACAAAAAAGTTATGTACTTGTCATAGAAAATCACAGCTTTGAAAATTATAAGGATTCTATCAACCAAATTATTAGTTTGGATCAGAAGTAATACTGGAGGGGATTATGAACAAGAGTAGAATCGTTGTAGTCTACGATGAACCTATTGAAAGTTGCAATAAAAAATGGGTACACGAAGGTTTGGAAAAGAAGTTTTATCAAGTAGAAGTGATCGGGTTACAACAAAAATTATCCTTTATTGAACAACAAGGGATAAAAGGAAAAATAAGCGCTAGAATCATGATTTTAAAACAAGCATTTCAAGTGAAAAAAGTAGTGACACAGGATGACATCGTGTTTTGCTGGAACCAATGGTTTGCCTTGTTTTTTCAATTGGTTACTAGAGGTAGTTACAAAATGATTTCCTATAATTGGTTGACTCCAAATGAAAGCAAGAAAACAGCTTGGTTATATCGTCATGTTTTAGAAAATAAAAATGCAAGAATCATCATCAATAGCAAAGAAAATAGAACAAAGATTTTAAATCAATATGGAGCAAAAGATTTAGATAATATCTTTTATATTCCAGATGTGTATGATAATAAAGAAACATTCAAAAAACCAAAGTATGATGAGGAAAGATTTTGTTTTATGGGGGGAAGAGCCAATAGAGATTGGGATGTATTTCTTCAGGTAGCAAAGTCTTTGCCTAATATGAAATTTGTAGGTGTAGCACCGAAAAGTGATTGGGATGTTGCAAGACAAATAACGGATAATGTAGAAATGCATTTTGATATTGATGCAGCACAATATTATGAATATATGGACAAGTCATTTTTAGCTTTATTCCCATTAAAAGAGAATAGAGTATCGGCACTTATTAATATCGCACAAGCGATACAGAGAGGGAAACTAGTGTTAGTTTCAGATATTCCATGCACCAAATTATATTTTGCAGAAGAACAAAAAAATCTCTTATTACCATTAGGAGATGTGTCGGCAATGGTACGGGAGATAGAATGCATTTGCAATCTGTCTGTGGAAGAATATGAGGAAAAAGTGGTAAACCATCAAGAGTATTTGAGAAAGAATTTCAGTCCAGAAATGGCAATAGAGAAAATAGAATACTTAATGAACGAAACGTATTCTTGAGAGATAGGAGTAAAGAATTAGCTATGGATAACAGGAATCAAAAAAGAAAAGTATGTTATATCTTACCTCTAGCAATTTTATTTTCATGTATGCAAGTGATTGGTAGTGAAATAGAAAAAACAGGAGAATTTCTATTTCAAAACCCATGGAATTATATAGAAATTTTAATTATGTCATGTATATTCTTTGCTGTAATCTGGTTTTTATGGATTCTGTTAGAAAAATATCAAGTAAATGTGAAAACTAGCGAGAATAAGACCATAAATTGGAAATGGGTTTGGCTAGCCATTGGAAGTTGTCATCTTATTGTATTGTTAGCGGCATATCCAGGATTTTGCTGTTATGACTTTACCACCCAAATAAATCAAGTATTAGACCAAGAGTTCACCACCCATCATCCCCTATTACACACATTGCTTATGGGATCAATCATAACAAAAGTAGGGGAGTTGACAAACTCTTTGAATTTCGGAGGCTTTGTCTATTGTTTTCTACAAATGGTAATAGTGAGTGGCTGTTTTACATTTATATTAAAATATCTGTATGGAAAGGGTATTCCCAAAATTATAGTAATGATTAGCGCGTGTTACTATGCACTATTTCCTACAAATGCCATGTTTTCCATTTGTACAACAAAAGATAGCTTGTTCACCATTGTATTTGTATGCAATCTTATTTTTATGAGAGAATTGCTGGATAATAGAGAGAAGTTTCTACAGAAAAAGCAAAATAGTATTCTGTTTATCGGTACGGCAATTATTGCAGGTTTATTAAGAAATAATACAATCTATGTATATGTTGTGGGAGCGGTCATTCTATGGATAGCAACAAAAGGATATAGAAAATATATCACAATTGTAATGGGAATTATTATAGGTGGGATTATCTTGTGTAATCAAGTATTATTGATTACAACAGATGCAACAAAAGGGAAAATGACGGAAATGTTATCGGTACCTGCACAGCAGATAGCGAGAGCAGTCAGTGTAAAAGGGGAAGACTTTTTTACTGAAGAAGAATTGAATGAAGTATATACTGTGTTATTAAAAGATGGGATAGACAGATATGTACCTTACCTTTCAGATCCTGTAAAAGCTGAATTGCGTGTAGGATTTAACAGTAGCCTGATTGATTTTGTTGAAATTTGGATAAAAATAGGATTGAAAGCGCCACTAGAATATTTAAATGCAACGGCGGTGAATACCTACCAAGCATGGTATCCTAATGGAGTAATTGATGGATATTGCGAGGCTAATAAGCCAGCATACGAAGGTTCACAGACTTGTTATTTTGCAGCAATCGTAGAGGAACCATTGACACTGGATAGTAAAATACCATGGTTATACGATATTTTCTATTCCTTATCAAGACAATTAACATTTTATCAAATCCCAGTCATTAGCCTTTTGTTTTCCATTGGATTCTGGTTTTGGTGCATGTTGTTCTCTTTGGTATATGCAATTTATAAAAAGAATAAAGCAAATAGTATTATGTTGTTATTTATATTATTGTTATATATGACAGGATTACTGGGACCAATTGTAGTAGTGCGTTATTATCTTGTATTATTCTGGGCAGCACCTGTTTTTATCGGTTTTTTATTTACAAAACCGTCTAGAGAAGATATACTTGATAAGAATATAATGGAATAAATAATAGATTGCAAATAAAAGAAATATAAGATGGAGAGAATGAGGATATACAAATGTTTAAGAATTTAAATTATATTTTTAGTAAAAGAGACAAATGGGTATTGCTTGGTTTGCTACTGGGGATTGTGATTGGAAGTTTTTTTGAACTAGTTGGAGTTGCAATCTTTAGCCCTTTTATTCAAATTATCATGGACACAGATATTGTACTAGAAAATGAATATTTAAATTACTTTTATGTGATGTTTGGATTCTCATCCGCTTATCATTATTTGGCAATGATAGCAGGTGTGATTATTGCTATTTATGTATTTAAAAATATTTTCTTAGCAATTTTAAAAAATTATGTATATAAATTTTCCTATGGTACCCAGAAGAAAATTTCCACCCGTTTATTAAAAGCCTATATGAATGAAGATTATACATTCCATCTAGGTAAAAATGTAGCGATTCTACAGAGAAGTATGCAAGAAGATACCATACAATTTACACAAATGTTAATTCATACAATGGAACTAGTTGCAGAATTAACGGTTTGTTTGGCCATTGGTATTTACTTATTAGATGTAAGCGTATCAATCACAGTAGCGGTTGTGGGTCTATTGGTGATTTGTGTAGGTGCTTTTACCATTGTGTCAAAAAAATATGTGAAGAAATTAGGTAGAGATTGTCAAACTTCTAGAGGATTTTTATTCCAATGGGTAAACCAATCATTAGGTGGTATTAAAGAAATTAAAATCTTAGGTAGAGAAGACTTTTTTATAGACACCTATGAAACAGCCTATAGTAAATTTGCTAGAGATTCTAAGGTGAATAGATTGATGTCGGCAATACCGAAATACATTGTAGAAACTGTTTGTATGTCAGGACTATTGATTGCCGTTATTTTAAAAATGTTTTATGGACAAAAAGATGACATTGTTGAGTTTGTACCACAACTTGGTGTATTCGCTGTTGCTGCATTTCGATTATTGCCATCAGTAGGAAAAATCAATGAACATGTGAATAATATCTTTTATGCCCTGCCTTCCATAGAATTG
>JAWXVD010000071.1:0-17653 GCA_044425705.1 Eubacteriales bacterium
AGAGATGAGATCTTTCCAGTTCCAGTCTTGATGATAGAAAATAATCTTAGGAAGTTCATCAATTTTAAACTTTTGATACACAGGAGAGTGAGAATCATCAAAAGCCCACTGTTTGAGAGGGATGTATCGGCAGATAAAATGTAAAAGCCAAGAAATTTGTTTCTGTTGGTCTTGAATTAATTGAAGTAAATAAAGTATAATGTTATCCATAGCAATAGTCCTTTCTGTGATTGGTGTGTGGTAACTTCAATTATACAGAAAAAAGGGGGTATTGCTATTTTTATTTTCAAAAATAGGAAGAATCCTTGAAAAACAAAGGTTTTAAAGAAATAAAAAACAAAAAAGGGGTGTCAGAATTGACACTACCGGAGAGAAGTGGGAAGAGGAAATATGAATAAAAGGCAAGTAGGAAATTTTTATGAAGATATGGCAACCACTTTTTTAAAAGAGCAAGGTATTCAGATAATAGAAAGAAATTTCCGGTGTAAACAAGGTGAAGTAGATATTATAGGAGAGGACAATGGGACTCTCCTTTTTTTGGAAGTTAAATATAGAAAAAATGAGTGCTTGGGATTTCCTTATGAAGCGATTACTTTGTATAAGCAAAGGAAAATCTGTAAAGTGGCGAATTATTATAGGTATTATAAGAGGATGGAAAAGCCTCTCCGATATGATGTGATTTCTATTTGTGGAGATCAGATACAATGGTTTCAAAATGCATTTAATCATACGGAATATTCTTGGTAGAAAGGGAGATTTCATATATGAACATTGTTAGAAAAGGAATAAATACAAATGTACCAATTTATAAAGAGAAGGATAGGGTTCCTTATTTGAGTTTTCCATCGTTAGAAGATACAGGTATTGTGAATCATCTCTTTACTACTAGGCTAGGTGGTGTCAGCAAAGGACATCAAAGCACTATGAATTTAAGTTATAAACAAGAAATGAGTAGAGATAATGTAACAGAAAATTTTCGGAGAGTTGCTAATGTTCTAGATGCTACTATAGAGCAATTTGTCTTAAGTCATCAAACACATACTACAAACCTGAGGATTGTAACAGAAGAAGATTTAGGAAAAGGGATTCTAAGAGAACAAGATTATGAAGATGTGGATGGGTTGATTACCAATTGTAAGGGAGTTGTACTATCAACCTTCTATGCCGATTGTGTTCCTCTGTTTTTTGTAGATCCAGTAGAAAAAGTAATTGCCCTAAGTCATGCAGGCTGGAAAGGCACAGTGGGAAAAATTGCAGCCCTTACAGTAGCTAAAATGGGGAATGAATTTGGGTGTAAGGCAGAGAATATACAAGTTGCTATAGGACCTTCTATTTGTCAAGACTGTTATGAAGTGAGTGAAGATGTGGCAATGCAATTTATAACTATGTTGCAAAAAATCATACCAGGGGAATCAGAAATAATTCAGGCTATTGTATATGATAAAGGAAATGACAAATATTTGTTAGACTTATGGAAAAGTAATTTTTATGTACTAAGGAATATGGGTGTTTTGGAAGAAAATATAGCCATTACAGATGTTTGTACCTGTTGTAATTCTGAATTATTATTTTCTCATAGAGCCAGTCAAGGCAAACGTGGAAACTTGGGGGCATTTTTAAAATTAAAATAAAAAGCCATGTAAAGGAATCTCTAATAAATCTTGGGGCTAGAGTTATTAGGGGTTCCCTTAATAAATTCTTAACTTTTTTAAATACTTTACCTTAACAAAGGTATGGTTAAATAGTATATAGTAAAGCTAGAATCAAGGATAAAAAACTTGCAAGCAGAAGAAATCACTGGACTTAAAATGACTTCGAAATGGAGGGCGAGGATGAATATATTAGTATGTGATGATGATAAAGAAATTGTAGATGCTATAGAAATCTACTTAATGCAAGAAGGGTACAATATTATAAAAGCTTATGATGGAGAACAGGCTATTGAACAATTAAAAAACCATGATATTCAATTGTTATTAATTGATATTATGATGCCTAAATTAGATGGTATTCGAGCTACTTTAAAAATTCGTGAATATAGCAGTATTCCTATTATTATTTTATCAGCAAAATCGGAAGATACGGACAAGATTTTAGGATTGAATATTGGAGCAGATGACTATATTACAAAGCCTTTTAATCCATTGGAAATGGTAGCTAGAGTGAAATCAAATTTACGTAGATATACAAAATTTGGAAATATTGCTGAAGAGGATGAGGTCACATATCGTGTAGGCGACCTTTGCATCAATGATGAGACGAAAGAAGTAACAGCAGACGGCGAGTTCATTAAATTGACACCTATAGAGTATAACATCTTATTGCTGTTAGTAAAAAATCAAGGACGAGTATTTTCCATCAATCAAATTTATGAAAATATATGGGAAGAAGAAGCCATCGGTGCGGATAATACAGTGGCAGTACATATTAGACATATTCGAGAAAAAATTGAAATCAATCCAAAAGAACCGAGATACTTAAAGGTAGTTTGGGGTGTAGGGTATAAAATAGAAAAGCAATAAATGGTCATTTATAACCTCTAATAGTGCGGTTATAAAAGATGCTGATTATGTAGGTAAGCAATTTTAGTAACAAAAAAGAACAGAGAGCGGGGACGTATAGCATATGAAAAAAAGGAAAAAGAAATATACAATAGGTCGTGGAAAAAGAGAAGTTCTATTATTTTTCCATAGAATCATGGCAGTAACCATGGTAGTGTGTCTAGTGTCTGTATTTTGTAATTCATTTATTACAATCAATACAACAAATGGAACTTATAGCTATGTAGTATCACCTTTTGATAAACGAGAGGTTTTTGAAGATTCAGAAGTATTTTATGATCTTTTATATAGCAATATTGAAGAATTGACAAGAATGGCTGTTATTAAGAGTCAATTAGAAACAGATGGAGCTTATGATTCACAAAAGGAAATTAATATTACAGCATATGCAAATAGAACAGAGTTAATAGTCGATGATAGTGTAACAGCGTATTATGCATTGGATGATTTAGTAAAGTGGGGGAATTATGGCTTCGATGTACAAACGGTATATGGAACATGGGATGAATTAAGTGCATATTTTGAACCAGCATCGAAAACTAGCAGTGTCAGTGTGAGTATGGATGAAACTGAATTGATAGAAGAAGCCGAATTTACAGAGGAAGATGCAGAAGAAATCGGTCTTGAAGCAAAAGATGGTGATTTGTATGCTATGGAAATTTTAGTTGCAAGATACGATACAATTGATGGCAAAGATTTGATAGAATGTGCTTCTAGCATTAGCGAATATGAAGAATTAAAGGAAAACCTATATAAAGCAGCAACTAGCTTATTTGATAATTATGTTGAGTATACAGAATATGAAGATGTATACGGAGATGGAAGCACAAATTTAAAATATTGTTTCCAAATGATGATAGACGATACCTTGATTCGTTATACAAATATGGAGGATGTTGAAAAAACATCTAGTATTGATGATATTACAGCAGGTATTAGTGAATATGGAAAGTTTATTTATTTTAATCCAGATAAATTCCAAATTACTACAAATACAAAAATTAATGCACAAACTATGAAAGCTACTTTAAATGACTATGAATATGCATTTACAGATAATTCAAGAGTTTGGATTGGGGTAGATACTACTTATCCGGTGCAAGATGATTTTTATGTGGCAAATAATGCATTTATACAATTTATGCCATATTATTGGCAAACAGTAGGTGTGGGAATAGGTACATTTCTTCTTTGGATTTTCATATTTATATTATTGACCAAATATGAAGGTAGAAAAGTAAGAGTTCTAACAGAGGAAGAAAATATCCATGAAAATGATGAACCTATGAAAGAGTTGCCAAAGAGAAAATCATACGAACATGAGTTACAGCCTATAGATTATATGCCATTAGAGATTATTTTAGGTATAGGAATTATCTTAGTAATGCTTCTGGGATTAGGTGGAACAGCCTTATATCATTATGCGGAACCTTTTGGATTCAAGCTACAATGGATACCAGTTGTGTTTGGAGTGCTAACGTTCATATTAGATGTTTTATTCTTAGGAGGATATCTCAGTATTGTTCGCCGACTGAAAAAACATGAGTTGTTGAAACATACATTTGTATATAGAATTGTAAAATCAGGTGGTGATGTGGTTCTTAAAACATATCAAAACGGCGGACGCATGAGTCGTTTTTGGATACCATATGTGATTTGCTTTATGATGAATTTAATTTTAATATTATTAGGTGTTGGTGGAATTATAGCAGCAATTATATTAGATACAATCATAGGTATTTATATTTATAAAGATGGACTTGTACGACAAAAAATCGTGGAAGGAATTGAAATTATTAGGGAAGGTGAATTAACTTACCAAATTAATACAAAAGAATTAAAAGGTGAAAATTTAGTGCTTGCAGAAGCTGTTAACAGCATCGGAGAAGGAATGAGAAAAGCAGTTGTTAGCAGTGTAAAAGATGAGAGAATGAAAACTGATTTAATCACCAATGTTTCACATGATATTAAAACACCACTTACATCGATTATTAATTATGTTGATTTGATCAAACGAGAGAACACAGGAAATGAAAACATTAAAAAGTATGTAGGTGTGCTGGAAGTGAAAGCTCAGAGGTTAAAACAATTAACTGACGATTTGGTGGAAGCTTCAAAAATTTCATCAGGAAATATTGCACTTGCCATTGAAAAAATTAATTTTGTAGAATTGCTCTACCAATCTATGGGAGAATTTTCTGAAAAATTTGAAGAAAAGCGATTAACATTAATTACTAATGTACCAGAGGTGCCTGTGTATATTGAAGCGGATAGCAGTAGAACTTGGAGAGTGGTAGAAAACTTATTTAATAATGTATATAAATATGCATTAGATGGAACAAGAGTTTACATTGATGTAGAAGAAACAATGGGAGCAGATAAAAAGGAACTTAGATTCTCTGTAAGAAATATTTCGGCGCAACCTTTAAATGTGAATGCAGAGGAATTAACGGAACGATTTATTCGAGGAGACGATTCCAGAGGAACCGAGGGGAGTGGATTAGGACTTTCTATAGCAAAAAATCTAACAGAAGCTCAAAAAGGATGTTTCCAAGTAGTATTAGATGGGGATCTCTTTAAAGTTATCATTACATTTGACCAAAAAGAGAATTATTAATGAAATGATTTTAATTGTTTAGCTGTATGGGCATATAAAATTTTAATAATTCTAGTATCAAATTAAAATAAAAGGACAATTGTTGAATTGGTGCAAAAGCAACCATTTGTCAATTGTCCTTGTTTATTACTCTATTCAGGATTTTTAAAATAATACGCTTAGTAGCATCTTAAAAATCGCGTTTATTATAAGCATCCAATACAGATTGGATTTTTTCAGTTGGTGTTTCAACATTGGTCATAGGTAAATTATGGTTCATAAAATCAATGATAGAAGCTAGGAAATTACTCATATCAGCCTGTACATAATAAGGTTTATCGATTAATTCTGGTGGAAGGTAGTTTAAATTAGTAGTGATCACTTTTTCAAAATATCCTTTTTCATAACCTTCATCAAAACAGTCTAGACCATTTGTAAATAACCCAAATGTACAGCAAATGAAAACACGTTTTGCATGCATCTCTTTTAGTTGACGAGCAGTATCAATCATGCTTTCACCAGAAGAAATCATATCATCCATAATAATGACATCTTTTCCGTCTAAAGTATCCCCTAAAAATTCGTGAGCAACAATAGGATTTTTACCATTTATAATAGTAGAATAATCTCTTCGTTTGTAGAACATACCAGTATTGACACCAAGTACATTGGCAAAATAAACAGTACGATCAAGGGCTCCTTCATCTGGACTAATGACAACAAGATGTTCTTTGTCAATTAATAAATCTTTTTCAGAAGCTAAAAGAGCTTTCATAAATTGATAAGGTGGAGTGTAATTGTCAAAGCCGCTTAATGGGATTGCATTAGCTACACGTGGGTCATGCGCGTCAAAGGTAATAAAGTTATCAATCCCCATTTTGTATAGTTCTTCTAGCATAAAAGCACAGTCTAGAGATTCACGGTCAGATTTTTTGTGTTGGCGACCTTCATATAAGAAAGGCATGATTACATTGACACGGTGAGCAGTACCTACAGAAGCTGCAATCACACGCTTTAAATCTTGATAGTGATCGTCTGGTGATTTATGGTTGACATAACCATTCATTCTATAAGTGATGCTGTGATTACATACATCTACTAAAATAAACAAATCTTTTCCGCGAATTGATTCGTTAAAGACACATTTTGCTTCGCCTGTTCCAAAACGAGGACAAGTAGCAGTGGCTAAATAAGTTTCGCTAGCATATCCTTGTAGTGCAGGATCGTTTCTAAATTGATTATTTATAGTTTTACGATAATCTACAAGATAAGCATCCACAGCATCTCCTAGATCGGTTGCAGAATCAAGGGCTATTAATTTTAAGGGAGCCACTGGCAATGCATTTTCTAATTCATGTAAATTTGGCATAGTTTCCTCCGAGGTGTAATAATTGATAGAAAAAAATAATATTGTATCATAAAAAGTAATAAATACAGATACTCTCTTATTTTTATAACATTCTGTTAGTGACACGTCAAGAAAAATTTAGTACAATAAATAAGAAATAATTATAAAGTCGATAGAACGGAGTCGTTTAGATGAACAAAAATGGACATGAAATATTAACAGTGAAAGTAGGTAGTATTTCAGAAGAATTAGAAATAGAGGCTGGAGATAGATTACTTGAAATCAATGGAGAGGTAGTTGAAGATATTTTTGATTATCAATTTATGGTAGAAGAAGAGTATCTAGAAGTTCTAATACAGAAACAAAATGGTGAGGAATGGGTATTAGAAATTGAAAAAGAGGAAGAGGAAGATTTAGGAATAGAATTTGCAAATGGTTTAATGGATGAGTATCGGACTTGTACCAATCGATGTATTTTTTGTTTTATAGACCAAATGCCACCAGGTATGAGAGAAACCTTATATTTTAAAGATGATGATGCTAGATTATCTTTTTTACAAGGGAATTATATTACTTTGACGAATATGTCTGATGCAGATGTTGATCGTGTTGTAAAGTATAATTTATCACCTATTAATATTTCCTTCCAGACAACAAATCCTACTCTTAGATGTGAGATGTTGCATAATAGGTTTGCAGGAGATGCTTTATTAAAGGTAAAGAAATTTTATGACGCAGGCATCCTTATGAATGGACAAATCGTATTATGTAAAGGTGTTAATGATAGAGAGGAATTAGAAAGAACACTAAGGGATTTATATGAGTATCTTCCATATTTAGAGAGTGTATCGGTAGTGCCTGTAGGGCTTTCTAAATATAGAGAAGGATTATATGAACTAGAACCATTTGATAAAGAAGATGCAATTTATTTGTTGGAACAAATTGAACGTTATCAAGAAAAAGCAATGAAAGAGCATGATTTGCATTTTATTCATGCTAGTGATGAGTGGTATATCTTAGCAGAACAAGAAATGCCAGAAGAAGAAACATATGATGGATATTTACAAATTGAAAATGGAGTAGGGATGGTTCGTTCTATGGTAAATGAATTCGAAGAACATTTAGATAGAGTGAAAGAGCAGCTTGATAGTATGGGCGAGGAGCAGGTTAAAAGAAAAATTTCTTTAGTAACAGGCACTTTGGTAGCACCATACATCAAGAAGATGGCAAATCAATTAGAAGAATCCTTTGGAAATCTAAGTATTTCTGTTTTTCCTATCCGTAATGATTTTTTTGGAGAAATGATTACAGTTTCAGGATTACTGACAGGACAAGATATCTTAGAGCAGTTAAAAGGCAAAGAATTAGGACAATGTTTATTCCTGCCAGAGAATGTTTTACGCAGTGGTGAAACCGTATTATTAGATGATGTAACAGTAGGAGAGATGGAAAAGACTTTACAAGTGCCGATAGATATTGTAAAATCAAGCGGATATGACTTTATTCATAAGATGATAGGGATTTCATAAATATTCAATTTTAGGAAACAGTAAATAGTAATTCACTTAAAATATAGAAGATATAGTGATGAATTGAGAATGGAAATAGGAGATAAAGAATGGCAAGAAAAAGAAAACCGATTGTTGCAGTAGTGGGAAGACCAAATGTAGGGAAATCCACCTTATTCAATGCCTTAGCAGGAGATAAGATTGCAATTGTAAAAGATACACCAGGTATTACAAGAGATAGAATCTATGCAGATGTATCTTGGCTGAATACAGCATTTACCTTAATTGACACAGGTGGTATCGAACCTGATAGCAAAGATGTAATTCTTTCTCAAATGAGAGAACAGGCTGAAATGGCAATTGAGACTGCAGATGTTATTTTATTTATGGTAGATGTAAAACAAGGATTAGTTGATTCTGATGCAAAAGTGGCAGATATGTTACGTCGTAGTGCAAAGCCAGTGTTACTTGTAGTCAATAAAGTAGACAATTTTGACAAATTTATGGCTGACACTTATGAGTTTTATAATTTAGGCATAGGTGATCCTATTCCTGTATCGGCTGCTAATCGACTAGGAATTGGAGATATGCTAGATCAAGTGGTGGAACACTTTACAAAAGAATCACTAGATGAGGAAGAAGATGAAAGACCAAGAATTGCTATCGTGGGGAAACCCAATGTAGGAAAATCTTCTATCATTAATAAATTAATCGGTGAAAATCGTGTTATTGTTTCTGATATTGCAGGTACAACACGTGATGCAATCGATACGGAAATGAAATACAATGGCAAGGAATATGTGTTTATCGATACAGCAGGGCTTCGTCGCAAGAAAAATGTAAAAGAAGAATTAGAACATTATATGGTTGTAAGAACCGTTAGTGCAGTAGAGCGTGCGGATGTGGTGGTATTAGTGATCAATGCAGATGAAGGCATTACAGAACAAGATGCAAAAATTGCAGGGATTGCCCATGAGCGTGGAAAAGGTATGATTATTGCTGTAAACAAATGGGATTTGGTAACAAAGGATAACCATACTATTTATGAATTTACAAAAAAAGTGCAGAATACATTGTCTTTCATGCAATATGCGGAAATTACATTTATTTCTGCATTAACAGGACAAAGATTATTTAAATTATATGAAACCATAGATGCAGTGATTGAAAACTGTGCGTTACGCGTTTCTACAGGTGTCTTAAATGAAATCATGTCAGAAGCAGTAGCTATGCAACAACCACCATCAGACAAAGGAAAACGTTTACGTCTATACTATATTACCCAAGTGGCGGTGAAACCTCCGACATTTGTTATTTTTGTAAATGATAAGGAATTGATGCATTTCTCCTATACTAGATATATCGAAAATCAAATTCGTAATTCTTTTGGATTTAGAGGAACATCACTGAAATTTATTATCAGAGAGAGAAAGGATAATCAGTAGAATGGAACGTATTTTATGTATGGTAATCGGATATGTTTTTGGTCTTTTTCAAACCTCCTATATTTATGGGAAAATGCATGGCATTGATATTAGAAAACAAGGCAGTGGAAATGCGGGTACAACCAACACATTACGAGTATTAGGTGCAAAAGCAGGGGTGATTGTGTTAATTGGTGATATTATTAAAACTGTTTTGGCGATTTCTGTAACAAGGATATTGTTTGGTAGCAGTCAATCAGAAGCTATCTACTTATTAAGTCTTTATACAGCAGCAGGAGCTATTCTAGGGCATAATTTTCCGTTTTATTTGAATTTTAAGGGCGGAAAGGGGATAGCAGCAACAGTTGGGTTGGTTCTTGCTTTTCATCCCACATTTATTCCTGTTTTGGTAATTGTTTTCTTTGGTATTTTGTTTACAACCCATTATGTATCACTAGGATCTTTGATGATTTATGTGTGTTTTATGATACAATTGATTATTTCAGGTCAATGTGGCTTGTTTGGTGAAATTCCACAAGGTGTATTGAATGAAATGTACATAGTAGGATTTTGTTTAGCGGCAATGGCATTTTGGAAACATAAAGAAAATATTGGTCGTTTGTTAAGTGGTACAGAAAGAAAAACATATTTAACGAAAAAGAATGACGTAAAATAAGGATAGATAGAGCGTTAGGTATCGTTAAGAGAAGATGATAAAAAATATATATGCTTAGAGAAATAATTTAAAAGTATATGAAGGTAGAATGGAGAGTAGAATGGCAAAGATTGGAGTAATTGGTGCTGGAAGTTGGGGTATTGCGTTGGCAAAATTATTATATAACAATGGACATCAAGTGACGGTATGGTCAATTATAGAGGAAGAGATTATCATGCTTCGTGAGAATCATGAACATAAAGATAAGCTTCCTGGTGTTACTTTGCCAGAAGAAATGGAATTTACCACAGATTTAACTAGCAGTGTTGTAGGGAAAGATATTCTTGTGATGGCGGTGCCATCTCCATTTGTAAGAAGTACAGCTAAATTATTGAAAGAAGTAGTCTGTGAAAATCAAATCATTGTAAACGTAGCAAAGGGTGTTGAAGAAGCTACTTTGATGACATTATCGGAAATCATAGAAGAAGAAGTGCCACAAGCCCAAGTAACAGTACTATCAGGTCCATCACACGCAGAAGAGGTGGGAAAAGGCTTGCCGACTACCATTGTAGTAGGTGCAAGAAAAAAAGAAACAGCAGAATACTTACAAAATGTGTTTATGAGTGAGGTATTCCGAGTATATATTAGTTCTGATGTATTAGGAATTGAATTAGGTGCAGCCTTAAAAAATGTGGTAGCATTGGCCGCAGGTATCGCTGACGGTTTGGGATATGGAGATAATACAAAAGCAGCTTTAATCACAAGAGGCATTATGGAAATTTCTCGCTTAGGTATGGCTATGGGCGGAAAATTTGAAACATTTTGTGGGCTTTCAGGCATTGGCGATCTGATTGTAACATGTGCTAGTGTGCATTCTAGAAATAGAAAAGCAGGCGTTTTAATGGGACAAGGGAAAACTATGGAAGAAGCCATGAAAGAAGTGAAAATGGTAGTAGAGGGAGTGTATTCAGCCAAAGCAGCTATGGGGCTTGCCCAGAAATATGATGTTTCTATACCGATTATTGAGCAAGTGAATATGGTTTTATTTGAAGGAAAATCGACGGAAGAAGCGGTGAAGGATTTAATGCTTCGAGATAAAAAAATAGAGCATGCAGATATTCCTTGGGAGTAAGGTGTTTCATATAAGATAAAGTTTGAAAACTGATGATAGCAATGAAATGAAAGAGAATAGATATCACGTTATGTATGGAGGAGAAGGAAATGAGTGTAAATGCAACCGGCTTTACTAGTACAGGGGAATATGTAGCCAGTGAACAATTAATGTCAGCAGTCAATGTGGCAATTGCATTAGAAAAACCACTTTTAATCAAAGGGGAGCCAGGAACAGGTAAAACCATGTTGGCACAAGCAGTTGCAAAATCTTTAGGAAAAAAATTAATTATTTGGAATATTAAATCTACTACAAAAGCCCAAGAGGGTTTATATGTGTATGATACAATCCAAAGATTGTATGATGGACAATTTGGCGAAGAAGGTGTCAATGATATTGCTAGATATATTAAGCTTGGAAAATTGGGAGAAGCATTTGATGCTGAGGAACAAGTAATCCTTTTAATTGACGAAATTGATAAAGCCGATTTAGAATTTCCTAATGACTTACTTTGGGAATTAGATCAAATGGAATTTTATATCAATGAAACAAAAAGAACAGTAAAAGCTAAAAAGAGACCAATCGTGATTATTACATCTAATGCAGAAAAAGAATTGCCAGATGCATTTTTAAGAAGATGCATTTTCCATTTTATTGATTTTCCAGATAAGCCTTTAATGGCAGAAATTATCAAAACACATTATCCAGAAGTGGAAGAAAACTTGTTGAAAAATGCTATGGATACATTTTATGATATTCGTGGAATTCGTGATCTTCGAAAAAAACCTAGCACTTCAGAATTGATCGATTGGGTCAATGCATTACAACTAGGTGGAATTGAAGCAGAGAGATTGAAAAAAGAACTTCCGTTTGTAGGAGTAGTTATTAAAAAAGATGAAGATTTGGGAGTATTAAAAAATAGATTTTAGGTTAGAGGCGATGTGTTTAAAAATGATTTCTGAAGGAAGGGTTAATAAATAATCAAAGTAGTAAAATAAACAAGAATGGGGTAGCATATGTTTGGAAAATTTTTCTATTCATTAAAAGAAACTGGAATACCCGTTACCTTAAGTGAATGGTTAACGTTACAAGAGGCATTAAGCAAAGGGATGGCAGAAAGTTCCTTGACACAGTTCTATTATCTTGCCAGAATGATTCTTGTAAAAAGTGAAACGGATTTTGATAAATTTGATATGGTTTTTGAAGAACAATTTAAAGGCGTGAAAATGGAAACACAGGTTTCACAAAAGATGTTGGAGTGGTTAGATAAGCCTGAAATGAATGATATGATGGCTGAGCTAAACAAGGATAAAGCCAATGAAGGGGAGTCTTTTGAAGTTGATAAAGAAGATGTAGAAGAGCAGTTAAAACAACGACTAAAAGAGCAAGATAGCGAACATAATGGTGGTACCAAATGGGTTGGTACCATGGGTAAGACTTCTTTTGGAAATACTGGGGGCAATGTAGGTGGTGTGCGTGTAGGAGGAACTACAGGACATCAATCCGCATTTGCAGTTATAGGAGATCGAAAATATAGAGATTTTCGTGATGACCGCGTGATGGATAATCGCCAATTTCAACAAGCACTTCGGAGATTGCGTCAATTTTCCACGAGATTAGAGATTCCAAAATCAGAGTTAGATATTGAGGGTACAATAGATAAAACATGTAATAACGGTGGTTGCCTGCAAATCGTCATGGAAAAACCAAGGAAAAATGCAGTAAAGTTATTGTTGTTGATGGATTCAGGTGGAACTATGATACCTTATACCACCTTATTAAATGATTTGTTTCAATCTGTCAATAAATCAAATCATTATAAGGATGTAAAAGTTTACTTTTTTCACAATTGTATTTATAACCATGTTTATAAAACCCCTGAATGTGAAGCAGGGGATTGGATTGAAACAGAGTGGATGTTTCGAAATTTAGATAGTGATTATAAGGTATTGATTGTAGGTGATGCGGCTATGGCGCCAGAGGAATTATATTCAGACACTGGTAACTATAGAGGCTCTAATGGTGGCTTGCCAGGAATTGATTGGTTAAAGTTAATGAAACGACATTATAAGAAAATTGTTTGGCTAAATCCTAAGATGGCAAAAGGTCATGCACCATGGAGAGAAGCAGAAACAGCCATTAAAGAGATGTTTCCTATGTACAAATTAACTGTAGATGGATTAAACCAGGCTATGGTGAAATTAATGGTGAATAAATAAAGCATAAAGTTATAAATTTTGTTTAACGATGAAGGAAGCAACATGGTTAGACTTGAAGAAAGGGATGGATATAGTGTGAAAAATAAGATTTTTCACACGGCAATTTGTACCTTACGGTCCAAAGTTGCCAGACTGAGAGAAAGGGATGGATATAGTGTGAAAAATAAGATTTTTCACACGGCAATTTGTACCTTACGGTTCAAAGTTGCCAGACTGAGAGAAAGGGATGGATATTAAGATGAAAATTTTTGAAGAATTACAAGCGAGAGGTTTACTTGCACAATTAACAGATGAAGAAGAAATTAGGGAATTAATCAATGAGGGAAAGGCTACTTTTTATATAGGATTTGATCCTACAGCAGACAGTCTTCATGTAGGTCACTTTATGGCGCTTTGCCTGATGAAGAGATTGCAAGAGGCAGGAAACAAACCAATTGCATTACTTGGTGGTGGAACAGGAATGATTGGAGATCCTTCTGGTAGAAGTGACATGCGTACCATGATGACAACAGAAACCATTCAACATAACTGCGATTGTTTCAAAAAGCAAATGAGTCGTTTTATTGACTTTTCAGAAGGAAAAGCTTTAATGGTAAACAATGCAGATTGGTTAATGGGATTAAACTATGTAGAAATGTTACGTGATGTAGGAGCACACTTTAGTGTAAATAGAATGCTTTCAGCAGAATGCTACAAACAGAGATTAGAAAAAGGACTTAGCTTCCTTGAATTCAACTACATGATTATGCAAAGCTATGATTTCTTAGCATTATATGAAAACTACGGTTGTAATATGCAATTCGGTGGAGACGACCAATGGAGTAACATGCTTGGTGGTACGGAGTTAATCAGACGTAAATTAGGAAAAGATGCATACGCTATGACTATTACCTTACTTCTTAACTCGGAAGGAAAGAAAATGGGTAAAACACAAAAAGGTGCTGTGTGGCTTGATCCAGAAAAAACATCACCATTTGAATTCTACCAATACTGGAGAAATGTAGCTGATGCAGATGTATTAAAATGTATCCGTATGCTTACATTCTTACCAATTGAAGAGATTGAAAAGATGGATGCATGGGAAGGTAGTGAATTAAACAAAGCCAAAGAAATATTAGCATATGAATTGACGAAATTAGTACACGGTGAAGAAGAAGCTACAAAAGCACAAGAAAGTGCAAAAGCAATCTTTGCTAGTGGTGCCGCAGTAGACATGCCTACTTATGAAATCACAGAAGATGTTTTCTTAGATGGTAGCGTAGATGTGCTTACACTATTAGCTAATAGTGGATTAGTAAAATCAAAATCAGAAGCGAGACGTGGCGTAGAACAAGGCGGCGTTGCTGTAGATGGAGAAAAAGTAACAGATATTAAATTATCATTTGCAAAAGATGCTTTTGCTGGGGAAGGTATCGTGTTACGTAGAGGAAAGAAAAACTTTAGAAGAGTTGTAATAAAGTAAATATTAATATAGGCATAAATTACCTCCTTTTATCATACAATTTATTAATGTATGGAAGGAGGTTTTTTAGTGGGTGCAGTAGGGGCTCATTGTGAAAATATGGAAAACACGAATAAAGAATTTAACCTTTACAAAGATATACAAGGAAGAACAGGGGGAGAAATTTACATAGCAGTTGTGGGTCCAGTAAGAACTGGAAAATCTACGTTTATCAAGCGATTTATGGATTTATTAGTACTCCCCTATATGGAAAATGCGCAGGAAAAAATGCGAGCACAAGATGAATTACCACAAAGCTCTGGTGGAAAAACCATTACTACCACAGAACCTAAATTCATCCCTAAAGAAGCTGCTAAGATAAACCTTTCAGGAGATGTGGAAGTACAGATTCGATTAATAGATTGTGTCGGGTATATGGTAAATGGGGCAACAGGGCATTTGGAAAACAATGAAGAAAGAATGGTGAAAACTCCTTGGTTTGAACATGAAATACCATTTACAAAGGCGGCAGAGGTAGGAACTAAGAAAGTAATCGATGACCATTCTACTATAGGAATTGTAATTACTACAGATGGTACTATCGGTGAATTATACAGAGAACAATATTTAGAAGCAGAAGAAAAAACAATTTTAGAACTAAAGAAATTAGGAAAACCATTTATTGTATTAGTGAATTCTCAGCGACCATTTGGAGAAGAAGCAAAAAGTGCTGTAGAGGAAATTTATGAAAAGCATCAAGTGACAGCAGTACCGATGAATTGTGCACAATTGAAGAAAGAAGATATTAATTTTGTATTAGAAAAAATTCTATATGAATTTCCTATTACTATGTTAGAGATGTATCTGCCTAAATGGATAGACATGTTACCTAACACTCATAAGGTGAAAGCCAATATTATTGATGTAGTAAAAAACTTAATGAATAGCAGTAATGTCATTAAAGATGTATCAATGGGTACTATGCAAGTGGACAGTGAATATATCAGAAGATGTTTTGTAGAGAATATCAATATGTCTGATGGTAGTGTACGAATTATTATGGATGTAGATGAAAAATATTACTATGAAATGATTAGTGAAATGATGAATGAAACAATCCAAGGGGAATATCAATTGATGACAGCGCTAAAAGAAATGGCATTGTTAAAAAAAGAATATACGAAAGTGAACCATGCTATGGAAGCAGTTCGCTACAAGGGATATGGAGTAGTATCGCCAGAAAGAGAGGAGATTACATTAGAACAACCAGAAATCATCAAACATGGCAATAAATTCGGTGTGAAAATTAAAGCAGAAAGCCCATCGAT
Source organism: Eubacteriales bacterium (assembly GCA_044425705.1). Lineage (GTDB taxonomy): Bacteria > Bacillota > Clostridia > Lachnospirales > Lachnospiraceae > JAWXVD01. The sequence goes on from JAWXVD010000071.1 coordinate 16,192, forward strand.
ACATATGATTCGTGCTAGTGTGGTAACAGAGATTTCACCAATTGTAGGCAGTGAGGAACAGGCAAAGGATTTGATTTCTTATATTATGGATGAAAAAGATAGCCAAAGTGGTATCTGGGAAACAAATATTTTTGGAAAAACCGTCGAACAGTTAGTGAATGATGGGATATCCAATAAAATAGCGACAATAGGGGAAGAAAGCCAAGTGAAGCTACAAGAAACCATGCAAAAAATCGTCAACGATAGTAACGGAGGAATGGTCTGCATCATTATTTAGAGGGGTGACGGCTGAGAAAATGAAAAAACCTGCGCAGACACGCACTTTTGGTGCGGATTGTCTGCGCAGGTATTTTCATTTCCTCAGCCTGTTTTACGGCGTAAATAGAAAATATGGCTGCGCCATTTGGGCGAAGCAAAAACGTTTGAGCAAGTTTATTTATTTATAAACTTAAGAATTTGATCGGGTTTGTCGTTTAGGATGAGGTTTGGTGGAAAGTTTGTTTCTTGTAATAGGGGGAGGATGTAGCTAAAATCTCCTATATGGTCTTTGCTGTGGCTATCGCTGGAGAGTAGAACTGGATAGTCATATTTTTTATGTAGATTTAATAAATGGATAGCATTAGGGCGTGTATAGCCACGATAGCTATCAGGTGCAAGGGATGCATTATTGATTTCTAAAAGTACATGATTCTTGATGGCAGCTTTTATCATAGCAGTGAAATCTACTGGGTATCTTACATCATCACAGTGCCCGATAATAGATACATGCGGGTTCTCCATGGCTGCAATGTAGGTAGCGGTATTAATCTGTTCAGAACTAGGATCAATATTAGGTAAGTGCATACTGGCAATACAGTAATCTAGGGTACTTAAAGTAGAATTTGGCAGGTCTAGAGTACCTTGTGTATCTATTATATTGGCTTCTACACCATAAAGAATATTTACATTTTCACGTTTTTTAGGAGCTAAAATTAAGCCTTGAAAGTAGGATAAGGAGGCAGAATCGGGTGTGGTGGGACCATGATCGCTAAGCCCTAAAATTTGGAGGCCTTTTTGTGAAGCAGAGTTTGCCATTGCTGCGATGGTATGCATTGAACCATGACCACTAGCGATGGAATGAGTATGTAAATCTATAAAATAAGAGGGAATCATAATTACCTCACTTTCTTGTGGTATTATCAAATTTTGTAGGACTGATAAAAAATACTATATAAAATGTCGGTTTTAAGCATTATACAAGTGTATTGTAATAATATTATCATAGCAAAATAAAAGAATCTTGTCTATGTGATAGGATTGAAAAATTTGTTACATTTTGTTACTGTTCAGACAGTACTATGCATTTACTGCATAGTACGTATGAAAATGATGAATCAATACAAAAATCCCATTGCCGTAGGCAATTTTAAATGGATTTTTGTATAGTTACAGGTCACGTGTGAACCAATGTCATTAACTTAAC
>JAWXVD010000251.1:0-3101 GCA_044425705.1 Eubacteriales bacterium
AGGAAAATTCAAAGCTTCTTCCTAATTGTGCATTGGATTCCGACTCAATCTTTAAAACCTCATTCCATAACCTCTGCTTTTGAAATGTGATTAGAAACTTATCCAAATCCCCATCTTTATCATTGGAACATTTGTACCGAGTGGACTGTTTAAATTGTCTAATATTCTCGTCTGGAACATCGCTCCATTCTGGTGGTGCATGTTTACACATCATCAATTCGGTATAAATCACTTCACTTTTAGAAGTATAGTAACTCGTCCTTCCTGTTTCATAATCTTTCATTACATCACCATTTAAATAAGCAGATGCAGCAATGATAGATTTCCCTTTGCTTCTTCCTACTATCTTAATTGCCATATGAAAAATTGCCATTTTCTTCAACTCCCTTCGATATCATTTATCAACCATCCTGACAAATAGAATTTTTTTCATCATGTGTCGTGTCCGACACTATTTACCGCCGACGGAACGAGCCCAGCAAGCGTAAGCGCAGACTGGTTGCCACTTGTGGCAAACTTATATAGACGACCTCTGGTTGTCTATAAGTGCGCCCTATCCGAAAAAGAAAGATAGGGATAAGAAAATAACTTCTCATCCCCATGCTCTTATTCCATGTCAGTTTCTGGACTTTTTTGCATTGCTTTGGTGAAAAACTTTCCATTCGCTTCTTGTTTTTTCAAAAATAAAATCAACTTTTCAATATCGCATTCTTCAATAGGTGCTTGTAGTACAGATTCCACAGCTGCACCCACTTGAATCAATCGATGAGTTCGTTTTTTTCGTTCTTCTGCTTGTTGCCTCTTTTCTAACTGCTTTCTTTGTGCTTCTACTTTCTTTGCTTCTTCTAATAATTTTTTTGCTCTTTCATTTTTTTCCTGAATACGTTCCTCTAAACTCTTACTTGTTCTTGCCATATTTCCTCTCTTTCTTATCACGCTAGTGATACCACTGTTTCTGTTTTGCTTACTTATTACTTTTGCGCATAAGTCATGTCATTTGAAATCAAATGCCACATTTTTTCTTCAAATCCTAATGTTGCTTGTTCATCAAAAAAAACATTGACTTGATAGATAGTTGTACCAATCTGTTTCGTAAACCCATTGACATCATTCTTACTCTTTTCATTCTCCATTTTTTCTTTTCCTTTCTGATTGTTTTTCAAACATACGTTTGTTATAATGAATCAATACCGTATTCTTCTGTGCAAGAGCTGTGCTAGAATTGATTCTGTTCTTAAGATTTGTAATACTTTTTTAAAAAAACATATTACTCGTCTTATCTATAGGAGAAATAACAAGGTATAATCGGAACTATTCAATTTAAGATTTAGGTGAAAAATTTGAAAAATAATATATATGATGAAGAATTGGAATTTGAAACACTCAATGATGAATTAAATGATGCTTATCTCATGGAAAAAGAATTACTGTTAGAGTTAGAATTTGAAGAAGAATTAGATGAGATACATAACCCTGTCGTACAAGAATCCCCTGATCGAAAAATATTAAAAAGAGAATTGGAACGTGTTGCTTTATCTCGATTGGAAGCAAGTGCTCGAACTAAAGCTGACTTCGAAAATGTTATTACATGGTGGAATAGACTAGATAGCAACAGAGAACGTAAAGAACGATATCATGAAGTAGGTAGAGGAGATATACCAATAGAATGGGGGCATCTCATGAAAATATTATTCTTCCTACACCTATTGGTTCTGTTTACTGGAAACAAATCTTAAAAGGAGAGTTTTTAGATGTGATTTTTGATTGTCCTTTTGAACTCCATGAATTAGTCGAAGATAAAGATATTTCTCTTTCCATTCATAAGCTAAAGGATGAACACAAGGAAGTTTTATACTACCTTACTATTCGACAGTACTCTTGCCAGCAAATAGCAAAATTACGCAATCAGAGTGATCGAAACATTCGTAAGGTACGTTCTACCATATTAAAAAAATTACAAGCGAATCTACTGCAAACGTTGCGAAAAAAGCTAGAAGAAAAACAGGTTCTTACAAAAAGAGAAACTGCATTTCTTCAATCATTTCAGTAGACTTCTCCTTACTACTCCTTGTATTTTCTTATTGACGATATCATCTGTTATTGTTAATATAGTAATATGATTTATTCAAAAGCAATTACAAATAAGAAAGAAGGCTAATTATGCATTCATTATTTCAAAATAGTACATCGAATTGGATTCGATTTGACAAATACCATTGGAAAGAAAAAGACAAAATCCTATACATTACTCCTTGCGAAGATGCTGAACTCACCCTCTATAATCCACTAGAGAATTCAGACCAATTGGTTTTAGATGCTATTAATCTTGGTCTAACATGTATGTCTGATAGAAGCACTCCGAATATCATACAAGATGGTATTATGTCTTTTATTACTAAATATGGCATGCTAGGAATTATGACAGCTTTGCCTACCACTGCTGAATTTATTACATATGAAGAAGTTTATTTTCCAAAAAATCCTTATATAAAAAGCGAAAACTTAGAAACAGAAGCGTATCTATCTTACTTTTTCCCATTTGAACCACTAGCATTTCGAAAAAGAGGACGTGAATCTTCTTGGGACATCACGGATATTACCACGATTCCTGCTCTTATGGTTTTGCGAAACAAACCTCAATCTGTCCTCATGAGCTTTCAAAAAGAATATGCTGAGCGTTACGATTGGCTAGTAAAAATATTTCAGGATTGGGCATTTACCTTTCTTACAAGCGCAATATATTACCAAGATCAAGATGCACTATCACCTGAACAAAAACATTTATACAGTCAAGGGATGGCAGCTTTTCAAGGAATATCCCCAACTTATCATATAGAACTAAGAGAACACCCTACTCTTGTATGGGATTTCCACTCGCTACTATTACAAATACAAATGATGTTTAGCTTTATGATTACTGATGAGCATGCTTCCATTAAGGTATGTAAACATTGTGCAAAAGCCTTCTTAGCCAATAGACCTAATACAGAATTTTGCTCTCCACAATGTAAGAATCAATACAATGTATATAAGAGTAGAATGAAAACAGGAGGTAATGATGTCTAAAATTAATGTAGATGGAAATGAAATACAAATATTAA
>JAWXVD010000001.1:0-19108 GCA_044425705.1 Eubacteriales bacterium
GATATTACTGACGCATTACACAAAGCATTCAACTTTAGAACTGACTATCAAATCACTTCTCAAAGAAATATGAAAAAAATTATAACTTCTACGAAAAAGTAAAAATATTACTACAATTTACAGAACTAAAAAAAGCTCAAGAATGCTTAATCTAAGCACTCTTTGAGCTTTTTACTCTCTTACAACTGTCAAAGACAGGATTATATTTAAATCCACTTTTAGTTTACACTTTTTCACACACGTTGTATAGCATTTTTCTACATTTGCACACCCAACTTTGTAATCACCCTTCAACTTCAAATACATCCTGCTTGATTTACAGCAAAATATTATAGTTACTCATCATATCCATTATATAATTTTTTATATTTCGTCTATTTCATTACACATATATCAATAACTTCTTCACTATCTCCTCTGCACAATTATGATAGTTATTCATTAACCCAACCCACTTCATTTGCTCCTGCATTTTCATCTGATTATCACAGCCTTCTACCACTGCCATATCATTCACTATTTCAGCAACCATTTGCTGGGCTTCCTCTTCTACTTCATCTAGATGCTTATATAAACTTCCCGACAATAACATATGTACAAACAATACATATCGTTCTTCTTCCAAATAGTGTTTACGCATACGTCCGCATTTCCCTAATGGTCTTTGTAGGCTCTCTGTCATTACGATTTGAGGATAATACAATCCACCTTCTCCTAATTGATACCATAATCCGTTATCTTCGTTGTAAAATTCTTTTTTCATTTATTATCACTCCTTTCCAATCTGAAAGGCTCTGCCACATCTCTTGCAAGCAATGTTCAGGTATATACCTTTGAACGTTTCGCTTGTACCCTCGCTACGCTGGGGCAGACCCTTGGGAGACTATCCCAATCCCTTAATAATCACATCATAAATGATGCGGCAGCGCTCCTTCGGTAGCTCAATTTCCCAACTACTTTTATCTGTCTTGCGACTTTTGTTTTTCTACTTTCTTTTCATCTACACCTAGAATCTTCACGACATTTTGTTTCATAATTAATAGCTCCTGCATTTCTTTTTTCGCTACATGATACTGAGAATATGCCTTCTTCTTTTTTGATAAAAGTTCATTGAACTCTGTATCCAATGTTTTGATTTTCGGTAATGTTTTCAACTCTAGCTTATTGAAATGTTCTCTTGCCGATTTATGCAATATCAATTCACTCTCATATTTTTCATACACCTTTTTTGAATACCCGGACTTCTTATATTGTGCATAAATATCTTTCGTTTTCATATAGGTTATAATGCTTGATTTCAATGTTTTAATTTCTGTCATTCGTACTTCACATGATTTAATTTGACTATTCAAGGTATCAAAATGATTCGTGGCTTCTGCGGCTTTTTTCTCTAATGATTCATAGTCTAACATATCATGTTCTCGCAGATAATTGAGGGTACTTGCCATCTGCTTGAGGTTGAAGATCTTCGCCCACTGTTCATAGCCTGCTCCCTTACCTTGTTGCAATTTTGCTTGAATATCTACTAATAGATTCACTTGTTTTTGTTGTGGTTTACTAGCAATCTTCCGAGTACATTTCCCCTTGATTACATTCTGAATCTCTTCTTCTGAATAACCACTTCCTAGTGATTTTACTCTTATAAATTTCTTTTGTGACTTCCCCTTAAATGCGAGATATTTTCCCTGCTTATTCTCATATCCTTGCTCCTGCATTTGCAATAAGAAACGCGAATAATCTACTGGCTTTCCTGCTAATACTTCATCAATAGCTAACCTCAGTCTATCGGAGTGACTACGTGGTTTATTATCTCCTAACCATTTCCCATAATGTCCCTGAGATTTCTTTGGTGCTTCAATAATAGACAATCCATTTTCAAGGCAAATCCGATCCGATATTCTACGAACTGCAAAAGTACTTCCCCAAAAGTTTTTAAACTTTCTAGTATAATCTAATGTCGTAGAATTGAAGATGATATGTGAGTGAACATGGTCTTTATCTACATGGGTACACACTAGAAATGCGTGCTTCCCCTTCGTCAATGACATGGCGCAATCATAGCCAATTTTATTCGCTATTTCTGGTGTCACTTCATCTGGTCTAAAGCTCTGTCGTAGATGATATGCAATCACATCTCGACTCCCTTGATTACGTCCAGTAAGGGACGTATACTGGCTCTTAGAAAATAGAAATTCCTGCTCAGCTATCAATGGATCACACTCATAAGAGGAAATGAATTCCCCCTCATTTGTCTTATTGGGATTCTCCACGTAATCCATACTACGACCAAGTGCTGAAGCTACTGTCTTCCCTTTCCCTACATGTAATGGAATTAATGCCGTTGTTGCTATAACATCACCTCCTGCATCCATTCTCTATCTTTGTCAGTAGTTCCAATAACTGTCCAAACAGCAATTTGATTTCTACTAGATTTTGATTCATATCTTGAATATCATCTGTATAAACATGCGAAGTTCCATTTGCTATTTTCGCTATTTGATTTGCATTATTCGATGTAATACGAAGTAGTTTAGATATCTCATTCAGTTGCGTAATATCGTGATGAATAATCAAACCATCGATTGCTATTTTACGAATATAGGCACTACGATTTGCAATTGGAATCTCATCTTTTTTCTTATCAATCATATCCATTTCACTTTGCGATAATTTCACAAACAATCCCTTATCTCGTTTTTCCTGCATACAATTTCTCCTATATTTTCAACCTTGCAAGTTTGCAACACTCTAGAATGCTACAACCTTGCAACCTTCCTTTATTCTATTGTTCCAACTCCCAGTGCCACTGATTCCCTGCCTTAATTGACTTCACATTTAACTTCTTTTTTGCTTCATCTAGCACTCTTTTGGAAATGCTTTTTTCTTTCGCTTTGGCAATAATTTCACTCTGCGGCTTTCTTCCATCTGCTAAGAATTCCGTTAATAATGTGTGTGCTAATTGAGATTTGTTTTCTTTGGAAACTCCCATTAACAAATCATCTACCGACATATCACATTTCCCAAGCCACTGGAATCCGTTCTCTTTCCCTAACTCAAATGCGATGCTATCTCCTTCAGCAGCAAGGCTAGATTTGCTCTGTGCTATGACTCGCATAGTTGGATTATCTTTCACTCTTCCTACAATCAAGACACTTCTTGCTACTGCTTGAAAATCGATAGTTCCTAATCCTCTGTATGCAGATTTTCCTCCACCTTTATTCATATGTCCAATTAAAATAATGGCACAATTTAAGCGATTAGCTAGGTGACCAATTTGCTTCGTTACATCTCGTATTTCATTGGCACTATTCATATTTACATCTTTACCAAGATAAGCTTGAATTGGATCTAGTATTACAACTCTAGCTCCCGTTTCGATTAGTGCTTGTTCAATCCGTTCATCTATCATTGTTAAGCTTTTATTGGTTTCATCAATTACTTTTATTCTGCTGCAATCTGCATTTGCATCGATAAGTCGTGGCTTCACTGTATCATCGAGACCATCTTCTGCAGTCTGATAAATAATGTTAATCGGTTCTCGTTCTGTATCATCGCAGGGGAGTTTCTCGCCCCTGCTTAACATTGCTGAAATACGTAATATGGTCGTTGTTTTCCCTTCGCCTGGATCACCTTGTACAATGGTTATCTTTCCATATGGAATGTATGGATACCATAACCACTCTACATCTTTTGCTTCAATTTCATCCATCCTGATAATATTTAAATCACTCAATTCATCACCACCTTACGATACAAATTCATCTAATTCATTTGCATATGAATTTCCTGCTTCTATATGCTCTCGAACTTCAACCATGGCATATTCTGTTGCCCACATCACTGATGCATTATGAAGTCCATATTTTCTAATTAATGGAAAGATATAACCATATAGCCATCTTTCTAGCTCAATAGACTCCTTACTATTGATAGATGTAAACAACTTAACGGCTACTTCATAAGTAATATAATTTTCACTATGTGGATTTATAAATTGACGCCCCGCTTTGTTTCTATAATTTAATACTCTTAAAATATCTTCACTACAAAATAAAATCTCGTTTTTCTTTTCTTCTGCCATTCTAATTTTTCCTAATCCTTTGTGTTCAAACATACATAAATTTTTCATAATCCATTTCCTCTTTTCTTTCTCGTTATTCTTATTCTATTTTCTTGAAATTATTGAATTATCAACGAAAACTGTGTATACTTGCACTGTAATGTAGCACCACAGCTTCGCTGATTGGTTGCAAAAGTTCTTATCTTGCCGGATAAGGACTTTTTTTATTACACACCCTTTAATCCCTCTAGTGTGGTTACAATTTGTGACAACTGCAAGAACATATCTTCTTGAAGTCCCTGCCCATCTCGAATACCTTGTAGCTCCTTGCAAATATCACGCATTTGATTTTTGAGTGCCTTATGGATTCGTGTATTGCCTTGTACCACAATCTCTCGTTGTAATAATCTACTAATAATGTAATCTTGTTTTGTTAGACCCGATAAATTCACATATTTTTCTAACAGCTCATCCTCTTCTTTCGACATCCGAAAGGCTACCACTTTATTTCTCCATCTTCCTTGTGCATCATTCCGTCTCTCCATTTTCTTCCTCCTGCTTCAATCGTTCTTCATTTAATTGATCTGCCATTTTCGTCTGTGTAGTTGGAAATAAATGTGCATATCGATACGTAATATTAATTGCTTCATGCCCCATTCTTTCCGCTATCGCAAGAGCAGTAAATCCCATTTCTATAAGAAGTGACACCGCTGAATGTCTTAGATCATGGACACGTATTCGTTGTACTCCACCCTCCTTTGCTCCACGATCCATCTCGTGATGAAGGTATGACTTACTTACTGTAAATATCCTATCTGTATCTTCCAGTTCATATAATAAACCGATATATTCTTGAATCTCCTCACATAGAAAATCTGGTAATACAATGGTACGATTACTGCGTGATGTCTTAGGTGATGTAATCACATCTTGACGATTCATTCTTTGATAAGATTTATTAATGGTTACTGTCTGCTTATTGAAGTCAAAATCCTTTGGTGTTAATGCCAGTAACTCACCTAATCTTATTCCTGCATAATAAAGCATTTCAAAGGCATAATACGAACGTGGCTTATCCATCATAACTTCTGCAAATTTTAAGTATTCCTCTTGTGTCCAAAACAACATCTCTTTTCTCGTTTCATATCCCATACTACCTGCTTGTTGTGCTGGATTCGATGGAAGAGAATAATACTTTACTGCGTGATTAAATATGGCACTTAACTGTGCGTGCATAGTCTTTAAATAATTAGAAGAATATGCCTTCCCATCTGGGTAACGAAATGCTAATAACTCATTCTGCCATGCTACAATATCCTTCGGCTGAATTTCTGCTATCTTTCGCTTCTCAAAATATGGTAATATCTTAAGACGTATCACAGGTTCTTTGGAACTCCATGTATTTTCCTTAATTCGTTGCTTCTTATCTCTTGCATAAATTTCTATAAAGCTGCCAAATGTCATATCCAGTTTAGAATTCTTCTTTAGTAATTCCTCTCGTTCCCACATCTGTGCTTCTTTCTTAGTACGAAATCCTCGCTTCTGTGTCTGCTTCGCTACACCTTGCCAATCTGTATAACGAAACACCACTCTCCACTTATCTCCATCTTTATAAACTGACATTTCCTACCGCCCTTCCTCTTCATAACAGAACTTTTTCTGAAAATACTGCTTATTCAATTTACCTGCTACTGTAAGATATCCTTGTTCTTGTAGCTCTGCATTTAACTTCCTAATAATCTTATAAGCAGTTGACGGTGCAATGCCCAATTCTTCTGCAATTTCTTTTGCTGTCATAAAATTTTTCTTTTCTATAGTAATTTTCCTCCTCTCTTTAATACTTCTACAAAAACTCATTTGTCGCTTCATCTTTCAGATTCCATCTGGTTGCCTTGTTTGGTACTTAAATGTATTCACTCTATATAATTCGCTCGCTTACGGTCATCGCAAATCTTATATAAGAGGTCTCTGATTGCACGCTCATTCTTTTAGTTAACTTAATTTGTTTAAGTCGTGCGCATATCATACTAAACTATTTTGCTTAAGTCAATAGAAATTACTCAAAAACTTAAACTTTTTTATTTAAGTTTTTCTTGCTGACACATATTATCTATGTTATACTACCCTTAACTCATATGTTTAAGTTATTAAAGGAGGTCACACAATGGCAATAGGAAAACGGATACGACACTTCCGTACTTTAATGGGGCTTACCCAAAAACAATTAGGTGAACAATTAGGATTTACAGGTAAATCCTCTGATGTGCGTATTGCTCAATATGAATATGAAGCTAGAATACCAAAGCATGATTTAATAAAACAAATGGCTAATTTATTTGGTGTAAGCACTCATGCTCTTGATGTTCCAAATATAGATTCTTCAATCGGGCTTATGCATACACTCTTTACATTAGAAGATATGTATGGACTTAAGATACGTGAAATTGATGGCGATATACATCTTTGGTTAGATGTAAGTATCGCTAAACACGATCCTTTATTTATTCCCAATATGCATAGTTGGTTAAAAATCACTCAAAAACTAGAAAATGGCGAAATTACAAAAGATGAATATGATAACTGGAGATATAACTATCCAACTCTTCGTGAAGAGACAGGTTATGCGTCTATTCCATCTAATTTTTTAAATGATGCATTTTTAGAAGATATTGAATAAATAAACGACAAAAAACCTTACCAATTTTCATTTCTGAAAACCAGTAAGGTTTTTATTTTATATAGATTTATAGATAATGTCGTCTCTCAAATAGTTGCTGATACGTAAGTGGTACCCATGTGATACTCGGAAATGTTGCCATTTTGTTGCCAAAGCTTAAACAAATCTGTTTGCACCCCTTGTGTTTACTGGGTAAACTTTTTCGTTTCTCTATTCGAATTCAATAGTGCCAGGAATAAAGGTACACATTGATCATGTAAAGAGCAGGCTAGGGCAGTGGGCGAAGATCTTTAATCTAAAACAGATGGCAAGTACATTAAATTATCTGCGTGAACATGATATGTTAGAGTATGAAGTATTAGAGAAAAAGACATTAGAAGCAACAGAAAAATTTGATATATTAAATTCGGGAATTAAATCATGTGAAGTACGAATGACAGAAATTAAAACATTAAAATGCAAGCATTATAACTTATATGAAAACGAAAGATATTTATGCAGAATATAAGAAGTCGGGGTATTCAAAAAAGGTGTATGAAAAATATGCAAGTGAATTGATATTGCATAAATCGGCAAGAGAACATTTCAATAAGCTAGAGTTGAAAATATTACCGAAAATCAAAACATTGGATACAGAGTTCAATGAAATTCTAGCAAAAAAGAAGAAGGCATATTCACAATATCATACAGCGAAAAAAGAAATGCAGGAGCTATTAATTGTGAAACAAAATGTTGTGAAGATTCTAGGTGTGGATGAAAAGAAAGTAGAAAAACGAAAGTCGCAAGAGAGATAAAAGCAGTTAGGAAATTAAGCTACCGAAGGAGCGCTGCCACATCATTTATGATGTGATTATTAAGGGATGGGGAGAGTCTTCCAAGGGTCTGTCCCAGCGTAGCGAGGGTACAAGCGAAACGTTCAAAGGTATATACTTGAACATTGCTTGCAAGAGATGTGGCAGAGCCTTTCGGATTGGAAAGGATGGGAAATAAATGAAAAAAGAATTTTACAACGAAGATAACGGATTATGGTATCAATTAGGAGAAGGTGGATTGTATTATCCTCAAATCGTAATGACAGAGAGCCTACAAAGACCATTAGGGAAATACGGACGTATGCGTAAACATTACTTGGAAGAAGAACGATATGTATTGTTTGTACATATGTTATTGTCGGGAAGTTTATATAAGCATCTAGATGAAGTAGAAGAGGAAGCACAGCAAATGATTGCTGAAATAGTGAATGATATGGCAGTGGTAGAAGGCTGTGATAATCAGATGAAAATGCAGGAGCAGATGAAGTGGTTGGGTTAATGAATAACTATCATAATTGTGCAGAGGAGATAGTGAAGAAGGTGTTAATTTTAAGATAGGGATTGGGCGCGTTATAAATTGGAGTAAAATAGAAGTGGGAATCATTGGATAATTGTTAAAAGTAGGTGAAGGAACAATTGTCGAAAAGACAATATAATTAAAAGCAGGGTGTAATTTGGTCAAAAAACAATAAATGACTAAATTGATTCTTGCTTTTTGAAATTAAGTATAGTAATATATAATCAAGTCAAAATAAAATAAATGACTAAATTAAAAGGCGGTATAAAATGAAAAAATATGATTATGAATATAAATGGGAGCAGTTAATCACTCCTGAGATAGTTTCATTACTTACACAAATACATGAATTTAAAGGTGAACAAAAACTATTTATTGAACAACAAGCAGATACCTTAACTACATTGCTTGAAATTGCTAGAATACAAAGTACAGAGGCATCGAATAAGATAGAAGGAATTTATACTTCAGATGACAGAGTGAAGCTTCTAGTGATGGATAAAACAACACCGCAATCACGCGATGAACAAGAGATTGCAGGATATCGTGATGTTCTTACTACAATACATGAAAGTCATGACTTTATTCCAATAAAACCGAGTATGATTTTACAACTGCATAGAGATTTATATAAATATAGCGGTTTAAATTTCGGTGGGAATTATAAAAATTCTGATAATGTGATTGCAGAAAAATTGGCTGATGGAACACAAAAAGTCCGTTTTCAGCCAGTACATTCTTGGGAAACAGCAGAGTCTGTAGAAGAACTTTGCAACGCATACAATCAGATTATGGGAACAGGTAAAGCAAATCCCCTTTTGATTATACCAATGTTTGTTTTGGACTTTCTTTGTATCCATCCATTTAATGATGGAAATGGTAGAATGAGCAGACTTATGACTTTACTACTTCTTTATCGTACAAACTGTATAGTAGGTAAATATATTAGTATAGAAAAGATTATTGAGCGGAGTAAAGAAACTTATTATGAAACTTTGCAAGCAAGTTCTTATGGTTGGCATGAGGATGAAAATGATTATGCGCCATTTGTTCGATATATGTTAGGTGTTGTTGCAGCTGCTTATAGAGAGTTTGAAAGTCGAGTCGAGGTGATGATTACAAAAGGCTATTCGAAACCTGAAAGAATTGCAGAAACCATTAAGCAAACGCTTGGGCAAGTAACAAAAAGAGAACTTATAGAAAAGTGCCCAGATATCAGTGATACAACAATACAAAGAGCCCTTAATGATCTTGTGAAGCAAGATAAAATTATTAAAATAGGTGGCGGACGTTATACAAAATATATATGGAATAGAGAGATAGGAGATTAATATGATTACTGGAGAACTTAAGAACAAAATAGATGGATTATGGGATGTATTTGCAGCGGGAGGATTGGTGAATCCTCTTGATGTTATTGAGCAAATCACTTATCTTATGTTTATACATGATCTTGATAAAACGGATAATATAAAAGCAAAAGAAAGTGCGATGCTAGGACTTTCTTTTGTAAGCATATTTGCGAAGGAAGTGCAAGTTGGTGAACGAACTATTGATGGAGAAAATCTAAAATGGTCTGTATTTCATGATTTTCCAGCAGGACAAATGTATAGCACTATGCAAGAATGGGTATTTCCATTTATTAAAAATTTACACTCGGAGAAAGAAAGCACCTATTCAAAATATATGGATGATGCCATCTTTAAAATACCAACACCGTTACTATTATCTAAAATTATAACAAATTTAGATGAAATATATTCGCAAATGGAGCGTATTCAAGATAGTGATATTAGAGGGGACGTATACGAGTATCTACTGTCTAAAATTGCTAGTGCAGGACTTAATGGGCAGTTTAGAACACCACGTCATATTATTAAAATGATGGTGGAATTAATTGATCCAAATGTGACAGATACTATCTGTGACCCATCTTGTGGAACAAGTGGATTTTTAGTTGCAAGTGGTGAATATTTAAAAGAAAATAAAAAAGAAGAAGTGTTTTTTAATAAAGTAAATAAAGATCACTATATGAACGCAATGTTTACAGGTTTTGACATGGATAGAACAATGTTGCGTATTGGTGCTATGAATATGATGACGCATGGTGTGGATAATCCTTTTATCGAATATAGAGATAGTTTATCTGACCAGAATCCAGATAAAGAAAAATATTCTTTGATTTTAGCAAATCCACCGTTTAAAGGGAGTCTTGATGCAGATACTGTTTCAGCTGATTTATTAAAAGTTTGCAAAACAAAGAAAACAGAACTTTTATTTCTAGCTCTGATGCTTCGTATGTTGAAAGTTGGTGGTAGATGTGCCGTTATTGTACCAGATGGTGTTTTATTTGGTTCATCTAATGCACATAAAGCTATAAGAAAAGAGATTATAGAAAATAATAGATTAGAAGCTGTAATCTCAATGCCAAGTGGTGTGTTTAAGCCATATGCAGGAGTATCAACAGGTATCTTGATTTTCACTAAAACAGGTCATGGTGGTACAGAAAATGTATGGTTTTATGATATGACCGCTGACGGACTATCCCTAGATGATAAGAGGGCTGTTGTAAGTGAAAATGATATACCTGATATTATAGAGAGGTTCAAAAATCTGGATAAAGAAACGGAGAGAGAACGTACAGAAAAATCATTCTTTGTACCGAAATCAGAAATAGTAGATAATAGTTACGATTTGTCTATTAATAAGTATAAGAAAGTGGAATACATACCAGTTGAGTATCCGCCAACCAAAGAAATTTTAGCGGATATCAGAGCTTTAGAAGAAGAGATTTTAAAAGGTCTTTCAGAGTTGGAGGGACTTTATGAATAGTGAAAAGTGGGAAATGGTTAAACTTGGAGATGTTTGCACTAAAGGCGGTTCTAATATTGCACAAAAAGATTTGGGAAATAGAAATGGTGAATATCCGATTTATGGTGCGGGAGGACTTATAAAAAGTGTAGATTTTCACAAGCAAAGTAAAGCCTATATAGCGATAGTGAAAGATGGTGCAGGGATTGGTCGTACAATGATATTACCTGAAAAATCGTCTGTTATAGGAACAATGCAATATATTTTTCCTAATGATAATATTGATATTCGATATTTGTATTATGCCATACTTAAAATGAATTTATCTAAATATTTTTCGGGAGCGACAATACCACATATATATTTTAAGGATTATAGAAATGAAAATGTATGGCTGCCACCGATAAAAGTTCAAAAGCAAATTGCAGATGAACTTGATAAGATTACGGGGCTAATTGAAAAGCGAAAAGAGCAGTTAGAAAAATTAGATGTATTAGTAAAATCCCGATTTATCGAGATGTTTGGGGATCCAGTTGTGAATCCTTATGGATATCCTAAAGTGGCACTAAGTGAACTTGCTGATATAAAAATAGGACCATTTGGTTCTTTATTGCATAAGGATGAATATATAAAAGACGGATATCCATTAATAAACCCATCTCATATCATTGATGATAAGATTTGTCCTGATAGTAACCTAACTATTTCATTTTCTAAGTATCAAGAACTTGTTTCATATCATTTGAAAAAAAATGATGTAATATTAGGTCGAAGAGGAGAAATGGGAAGATGTGCAGTGGTGAATGAAGACAATCTACTATGTGGCACGGGGAGCATACTAATTCGTAGTAAAGGGTCTGTAACAGCTGACTACATACAAAAAATTATCTCATTTCCGACATTTAAAAATAGCATTGAAGATTTAGCGGTTGGACAAACTATGCCCAATTTAAATGTACCAATTGTTTCTAATTTTCAGATGATTTTAGTTCCAATTGATATACAGGAACAATATTATTCATTTGTAGAGCAAGTCGACAAATCAAAATTTGAAATCAAGCAAAGTCTTGAAAAGCTAGAAACACTAAAAAAAGCCTTAATGCAAGAGTATTTTGGATAAAACTTAATAAAAATTAAACTGGATGAAGCGATGTTGGTACTCATAAATGAAAATTAAGGAGAGTACCAATATGAAAAATATAATTATAGATAAAGTGATGAAAAATATGCAAACGCATCTAGATAATTCACAATTAAAAAAATTGCAAGAGGTTTTAGACTTTTCGTTATTTGATGTGCAGATCAGGGATATTACAGAGAGTACTGTTATAGAAAAAACTAGTATTGATCTTTGTGATTTATTCATTTCAGCTAAAGCGGTAGAGGGTTGTAGTGATAAAACATTAAAATACTACAAAGCGACTCTTAGTAAAATGATAAATACAGTAGAAAAAGAAGTTTTGCATATAACTACTGATGACTTACGAAAATACTTATCAGATTATCAAAAGATTAATGATTGTAGTAAGCTTAACATGGATAATATTAGAAGGATTTTATCAACTTTCTTTTCTTGGTTGGAAGATGAAAACTATATTATCAAAAGTCCAGTACGTAGAATTAAAAAAATCAAAACAAACTCACAGGTTAAAGAAACTTATAATGATGAAGTTTTAGAGATAATGCGAGATTCATGCAAAAACATTAGAGATTTAGCACTTATAGATATTTTATCATCAACAGGTATGAGAGTTGGTGAGCTTGTAAGACTTAATATTTCAGATATAGATTTTAATAATAGAGAGTGTATTGTACTTGGTAAGGGCAGTAAAGAAAGGCTTGTATATTTTGATGCAAGAACAAAAATTCACCTCGCAAATTATATAAACAGTCGAGAAGATGATAATCCAGCATTGTTTGTTTCTTTGTTAAAACCATATAATAGATTTGAAATATCTGGAATAGAAATTAGATTAAGAGAACTTGGAAGAAGGGTAGACATACCTAAGGTTCACCCGCATAAATTCAGAAGAACACTAGCCACAAGAGCAATAGATAAAGGAATGCCAATCGAACAAGTACAAAAACTATTAGGACATGCACAAATTGACACAACAATGCGTTATGCAATGGTGGATCAGAATAATGTAAAAACAAGCCATCGAAAATTCATTGGTTAAATTCAAATCCCGATTTATCGAGATATTTGAGGATAAGCAATACGAAGAAAAAAACTTTCAAGTATTTGTTTGAAGATTACAGATGGAACACATCAATCACCTAAATTTAAAGAGGCTGGAATTCCGTTCTTACTGGTTTCAAATATTGTAGATAATGAAATTTGTTACGAAACTAGTAAATATATTTCGTTGGAAGAATATGAAGTTTTAATAAAAAGAACTCCTATTGAGGTAGGTGATATATTATTGACAACAGTCGGTTCATATGGAAATCCAGCAGTAGTTAAGAGCGAAAGGAAGTTTTGTTTTCAACGACATATTGGATATATTAAGCCAGATAGAAACGTCGTTAATAGTGATTTTCTCAAGTGTTTCTTTGTGTCACCTTACGGAAAAGAACAAATTGAATTTCGGGTTAAGGGTATTGCACAGAAGACATTAAATTTAACGGAACTTAAAACTATTAGTGTATATATACCCCCACTCCACTTGCAAAATCAATTCGCCGACTTCGTTACACAAGTCGATAAATCAAAATTTGTATTTTAGAAGAAGTGGTACCAAGTGTTTTATCAAAGAGAAAGGAATATTTCATGGAAATAAAACTTGATATTTTACAAAATTCAATAGATTACGTAAAACAGTCAATAGAGCTTGCGGATATTGCCGACGAATTTGGAAATCATGATAAAGAGAAATCAAATAATGACTCGAAAGTTAAATGGAAATTATCTTTTATTTGTTTAGTTCAAGCTTTTGAATTATTGGCCAAGGGCGTATTAACAGAAATAAATACATGCTTAGTATACAAGGATATTGATAAGGAGATAGATGGATTTAGTAAAACGATAAATCTTTCATTGGCAATCAGAAGATTAACATCTTTTAGTGACATACAATATACAGAATTAGATATTAATTTGATTAATAAGGCAATACGTTTTAGAAATGAATTTATACATTATGATGTTAAGTTATATACGGAAGAGCTAAAGGTAATATATTGTAGATTACTGAAGTTATATACGAGGACATATACATATTTTATTGAAAATGATTTCTTTTTAAATGCAAATAACTCGAGGGGGTATGGAAACTTCATGCATTTTGCTGATTGGTTAGTGCCATTCCGAGGGGCTGAGGTGAGAAAAGATGAATTAAGTGAAATAAAGAAGGAAATCAAGGAGAATCAAAAGTATCATGTTTATGTTGAAAATGGGAATGAATATAAAAGAGTAATATATGGAAAAGAGAAGGAGCTGTTTCCAGAATTGTTTGATAATGAAAGAGATAGTTTGTTGTATGAGTATAAATATTGTGATGAATGCATGGCTCAATTAGGTGAGTACCATGGAGAACGATGCGATTTGGAAATTTGCCCGAAATGTAAAGGTCAAAGACTATCTTGTAACTGCTTTGAAAAATATCATTATGATACTACAGAGAATAATGATTAAAGAGATAAAAGTAAAACATATTGATAAAATAGAAGGAGAATACTATGACGAACTTCAATTTTTTATTAAAAGACCAACAATTTAATACATTCTCATCAGTTGCTGTTAATGCAGAAAAGTTAATCAATATTGATATTGAAAGTTCTGCAATCAACTGTCGCAGAGCCATGGAATTTGCTATCAAGTGGATGTACTCTGTTGATGGCAGTCTTGTTATGCCTTATGACAACAGTCTGGTTTCCCTTATGTCAAATGAAGATTTCAGAGAAATTGTAGATAATGAGCTTTTAACTAGAATGCATCTTATTCGGAAAATTGGAAATAATGCAGCGCATACGACTAAGAAAGTAAAGTTAGAAGAAGTTCGATTATGCCTTGAAAATTTATTTATCTTTTTGGATTTTGTCGCATATTGCTATGGACAAAGTTATGCTGAAAATAGCTATGATATAACTTTGCTCGAGGAAAAAGTAGAATCATCTATAAAAGAAAATAATCGTGATATAGACCTTGAAAAATTAATTGAAGAAAACAAAAATTTAAAAGAAGAACTCACCCAAAGGCGTGAAGAGCAAAGCAAATCTTATGTTCCAAAGCCATTAGATTTATCGGAATATCAAACGAGAAAGATATATATAGATAACACGCTTCGTGATGCAAACTGGGTTGAAGGCAAGAATTGGTTGAATGAAGTGCGTGTAGAAGGTATGCCGAATAGCAAAGAAGAGGGATTTTGTGACTATGTATTATATGATGATAAGCATATTCCTTTAGCTGTTGTTGAAGCGAAGCGCACCTGTATTGATGTTGTAAAGGGGAGACAGCAAGCAAAATTATATGCTGATTGTCTAGAACAAAAATATGGTAGAAGACCAGTTGTGTTTTTGACTAATGGATTTGATACAAAAATCATAGATGGACAGTATCCTGAGAGAAGCTGTGCGAATATTTACTCTAAAAGAGATTTAGAAAAACTATTTAATCTTAGAAGAATGAGGACGAGCCTTAATAATATTAGTGTAGATAAAAATATTGCGGGAAGGTACTACCAAGTAGGGGCTATAAAAGCAGTTTGTCACCATTTAGATGTAAAAAATAAGAGGAAATCATTACTTGTTATGGCAACAGGTAGCGGTAAAACTAGAACGGTTATTGCCTTATCTAAGATTTTGTTAGATCATGGATGGGTGAAAAATATTCTGTTCCTAGCAGATAGAAATTCCCTTGTAACACAGGCGAAGAGAAGCTTTGTAAATATGCTCCCGAACCTATCTGTTTCTAATTTATGCGAAGATAAAGAAGGTTACACTTCAAACTGTATTTTTTCTACTTATCAAACAATGATAAATGTAATCGATAATACATTTGATGAAGAGGGAAAACTATTTACAGGTGGGCATTTTGATTTGATAATTTGTGACGAAGCACATCGATCTATTTATAATAAATATAAAGATATTTTCACTTACTTTGATGCACCGTTGGTGGGTTTGACTGCTACACCGAAAGATGAAATAGATAAAAATACTTATGAGATATTTGAACTTGAAAATGGGAATCCTACTTATGGTTATGAATTAGCACAGGCTGTTAAAGATGGATACTTAGTGGATTTTTTATCAGTTGAAACTACACTCAAATTTTTGGAGCAAGGAATAAACTACGATGAATTATCACAGGAGGAAAAAGAAGAATACGAAAAAACATTTGAAGATGAAAATGGAGAATTACCAGAGAAAATAAGTTCCTCGGCACTTAATAAATGGATTTTTAATGAAGATACCATAAAAAAAGCACTGCATGTATTGATGACAGAGGGGATACAGATAGAATATGGGGCGAAGATTGGAAAAAGTATAATCTTTGCGAAAAATCATGATCATGCAGAAAAAATATATGAAGTATTTAATAAAGAATATCCACATTTAAACGGTTATGCGAAGGTGATTGATAACTATATGACCTATGCACAGTCCGCTATTGATGAATTTTCAGAACCAAACAAATTACCACAAATTGCAATATCAGTTGATATGCTTGACACTGGGATTGATGTTCCAGAAGTATTAAATCTAGTATTTTTCAAAAAAGTAATGAGCAAGGCAAAATTTTGGCAGATGATTGGTAGGGGGACAAGGCTTTGCCCAACACTACTAGATGGAGAGGATAAGAGTAAGTTTTACATCTTTGATTTTTGTGGGAATTTTGAATTTTTTAGAATGAATAAAGGTAGAGCGACAGCGAATATGTTGGCACTTCAAGGAGCTATATTGGATTTGAAAACACAAATTGTATTTAAATTACAAGATATAGCATATCAAACAGAGGAATTTTCCGTATTTAGGAAAACATTAGTGGATGAAATTTTAACTAAGGTAAAAGAACTGGATATTGATAACTTTATAGTAAAACAACATTTGCGATATGTTCAAAAATATAGTTTAGAGAATACATATAATGCTTTAACTTATGAAGACACTCTACTGATTAAAGAGCATATAGCGCAGTTAATCATTCCAGATGTAGATGAAGCTTCTGCACTACGATTTGATGCATTACTGTATGGAATAGAATTAGCATATCTTGTTGGCAAAACATATGGAAAGGCGCGAAGTGACTTGTATAAAAAAGTAAATTCTGTTGCAAGTGTAGCGAATATCCCAGAAATAAAAGCGCAATCAGAATTAATCGAAAAGATTCTTAATACAGATTATATCGAAGATGCAGGGATAAATGAATTTGAGCATATACGCGAGAATTTGCGTTATCTTATGAAATACATTCCTAAAACATCAATTAAGTATCAAACTAATTTTACGGATGATATATTATCGATGGTAGTTAGAGAATCAGAGATAGAATATGGAGAAATGCAAAACTATCGTGCGAAAGTTGAATATTACATTAAAAATAACGCTAAAAACGATGTAATAGCTAAATTGAAAACAAATCAATCTCTTACAAAAGCAGATGTTAGTGAACTAGAAAAAATACTTTGGAGTGAAGTTGGTACAAAAGACGACTATGCAGCAGAGTATGGAGAAAAACCACTAGGGGAATTTGTTCGTGAAATAGTGGGATTAGACATGAACAGTGCAAAAGAAGCTTTTAGTGAGTATTTGAATAATGCAAATCTAGATACTAGACAAATCTATTTTGTGAATCAAATCATAGAGTACATCGTTCACAATGGTATGATGAAGGATTTATCCGTATTGCAGGAATCACCATTTACAGATAGAGGAAGTATTGTGGAAGTTTTTACTGATCTATCGGTGTGGATGGGAATAAAGAATGTAATTGATAGTATTAATGCGAATGTAGCAGCGTAAATTGTAAGTTTATAAATAAAGTTTATTTATAAGGAGGGGGAAATGAGTAAAGAAGAGGCACATTCAAGTTGGAATGGATTTAATTTTCAAGGGAAAATATCTATATTAGTTGCACTAGAGAAAATAAATAAAATTAATGAATCTGAATATAGTGAATGGAGTTTAGAAATTGAAGGTGCGGAAGATTTTGCATTAAAATATCAAGGAGAGTATAGTTCTTTTCATCAAGTTAAAAATTATAGTAGCTCAGAATTTAGTACGTTTGAAGATGCATTAATTAAGCTAGGATTAAAAGACAAAGATGTTAATAAATATTTTCATACTAGGTTAGGGTTGCCTGATGATTGGAAATCTAAATTGCAAAAAATAACAAAAAAACAACCACTTCTAGTAGATGCGAAACAAGCACGTCAAGAGTATTTGAAATTTTATGAATTTGCAAGCAATATAAAGAAAAAAGATATTAGGGAAAATAGATCTGTCTGCGCCAAGTTGCTAAAAAAAGAAGTTAGAGATCGAAAAATGAATAAAGAAAATGAGCTTACTGATCAAGTTATTGAGGCTGTACTTGCAAAGCATAATAAAAAGTTTTCTAATTATAAAGATATTGATTTGATTAATTTATCAGAATATACCTATGAGACAGGAGAAAATAAATTAAACACTGCAGAAGTAATTATTCAGATAAAAACTCAAATTGAAAAATATTGGGGCAAAGAAACTAGCAAAAAGAAAAAGCAATCGATAGATTCTTATTATACAAAATTATTTATTGAGATAGACAAACTTATAAGCCAAAGAGCAGAAAATAAATCTGATAAAAAAGAGATATATTTTGAAGAAATAGTAAAAATTCTAGAAATACCAAGCTTTGGTGATGAGGAGTCGAAGTTGTTAGAATATATTGCAAAAATCGAATATGTTTTTAATGATTTTTGCAATGAAATTTGTGATTTTGAAAGTAGCTGTACAAACTATAATAAATGTTCAATAGATGAGATAATAAGGGGGATATCCAGATTAAAATTAAGTGATGTTGAAAAATTATTAAGAACTTTAGATTTTTCTAATATCGATGATTTATACGCAAGACATCAAGAAATTACAAATAAGGATAGAATTAAAGAGGTTTTATGTAAAACAATATCACAAGTAAGAAAAAAGTTTATCTTAAGTGAATATAAAATCGTTTGTAACGGAATTAATGAAAATAAACATGTCATGGCAAGCACTATAAAAAAAGGGAGTTCTGTAAAAGAACA
>JAWXVD010000252.1:0-3078 GCA_044425705.1 Eubacteriales bacterium
TAACTATTCAGAACCCCCTTTAAGTTCTAAATGATTTTTTGTGAAAAACAGAGAAAATTAAAATTCTGTTTTCACATGTTTTAAAACTTGTTTGTGGATAATCACTCGATGATTTTCTGATTACATCTACTGATGTGGATTACTAAATAAAAATCATCATTATTGTGTTTCAAATCCGATTTCTATCGGTTTTTGAATAGATTTAACAACACCAGAACCTTGAAATATGAACGTTATCCACAGTCATTTTGACCAATGGACAAATCTAGAAGATTCGCTTTTTTACTGAATTTCAGCTATAATATAATTATTAAATTTTAGCGAAAGAAGGTGGTCTTTTTGACAGCAGAGGAAATGAATAAGTTGTTGCTATTGCAAATACAATCACTTAGCGATACGAATGCATCGTTGCTTCAGACTCTTGATGCACAAACCGTTTTAATCACCAAGCTTAATCAGACCATTCAGGAACTGAAGGAACAAATTAATAAGAATTCCAAAAACAGTTCCAAGCCACCTTCAAGTGATGGGTTGAAGAAGCCATCACCAAAAAGTTTACGCAAACCTTCTGGCAAGAAAGCTGGTGGTCAGACTGGTCATCAGGGAACTCATCTTTCTGTTATGTCCGACCCTAATGACATCGTCGGACATATGCCATCTGCCTGTGAGGGATGTCCTCATTATAAGATGTGTAAAGGTACAGCTTGTGTTACTGAAAGACGTCATGTCATTGATGCTGTTGTCACAGTAAATATAACAGAACATCAGCTGCTTGAAATCCCCATTTGCATGCTCCATGGAGATACCAGAAAAGGTATTTTTCCAAGTGCTATCAAAGCTACTGTGCAATATGGAGAAAATCTCCAGGCATTATCTGTAGCCTTAAACACCGTAGGTGCAGTCAGTATAAAAAGAACGCATGAAATTCTGTCAGGTGTTTTCAATATCCCAATTGCAACTGGAACGATAAGCAACATGGTAAAACGTTGTGCTAGTGCTGTAACTGGGACTGTAAACATGATAAAGCAAAAGGTCATTGATTCTGGTCTTAGTCATTTTGATGAGACCGGAACCCGTGTAGATAAAAAACTCTGGTGGGTTCATGATGCCTCAAACTGTGAATTTACCTATCTTGATATCAGTCCTAAACGGGGCTATCTAGGTATGGAACAGTGTGGTGTACTGCCACTATTCCGTGGAATTGCCATGCATGACTGTTGGGCATCCTATTGGAGCTATACGGATATACAGCATGCAGTCTGCTGTGCCCATTTATTACGTGAATTGACGGGGATTATTGAAAATCATCCCGAGCAGAAATGGGCATCTGCATTTATGGACCTTTTATTAGAAATGAAAAAGGTCAAAGAGAAAGCGATTGAGGTTGGAAAGGAGTCTCTAAGCTATTATCACTATCATAAGTTTGATAAGCTATATAACAAACTTATCAAACAGGCCAGAGAAGAGAATCCACTTCCTGTTTCCACAGAGAAAAAACGTGGGCGAAAGAAAAAAGGAAAGATTCTAGCACTGGTGGAACGTCTTGACAATTACAAGGCATCAGTCTGCCTATTTATCTATAACTTCATGATTCCGTTCGATAATAATCAGGCGGAGCGTGATATCAGAATGATAAAAGTCAAGACAAAGGTGTCTGGTTGCTTCCGTAGTGAGGAAGGATCCAAAGATTATCTAAAAATCATGTCATATGTTGGCACCGCTCATAAGCAGGGACACAACGCATATGACGCAATCAGAAAGGCTATTTCAGGATGTCCTGAGTTCATTTTTGAATAGGGGGTTCTGAATAGTTACGAAAAAATAAAAATTATAATTGTTGAGTTTGAAATAACATGATAATATATGCATAGTAGTAGTGGATGTTTTATATTTGATTGTTTTTGTGTGAGAACTTAACAATATAATATATAAACAAAAACTGCTACTATTTTTTTGAAATAAATTAGATAAATTTAGAAAAGAAAGAAAATGTAGCAAAAATTAGTACCTACGCTAGCCATCGCGGTAGCGATTTGGTACAATTTCGAAAAAATCAATTGTAGGATGAAAAGATTATTAGAACGAGATCTGGTGCAGAATTTGAAAAGAATTATTTGAGAAAACGTTTTAAATCAAACATTACAGTTTATAGAATTTTGGATTCTAGAAAAGAAAATTTCAAGTTAGGAAAATTATATAAAGATAAAGTTGATGTCATTAATGTAATAACTGCACCAGAAATTGAAATGTTAATAATTCATAACGAAAATAAATATGATGAGTTTAAGAAATCTAGAAAAAGCCAAGTGATTATTGTAAACAAGATTTGAAAATAAAAGAAGTGAAAAGCTATAAGTTCATTGAAAAATATTTTTCGGATGTTGATGTATTAATGGAAGCTATACAAATGCATAAAAAGAAAGCAGCAACAGTAAAAGATGAAGTTACATTGGCAGATTTATTAAAATAGTATTAATCATCATGGAATACAATAGGGTAGTATCATACGTACTATGTGAACAGTAATGCATGCTTATGCTTTAAAGTTAAAATTTTTTGAAATCACTTGACTTTATACCAACTTCATAGTTTAAAATTGCTGTATGAAATAAAGTGATTTCGCTGTAACGGTTCACTTATTAAGAACATAAGTGTGAAAAACCAATTTTTATATAACAAGTAAGAAAGGGATGGGTATTAGGATGAAAATTAATGAAGTAGAACAACGTACTGGTATTACAGCACAAAATATCCGTTTTTATGAAAAGAAGGGTCTATTAGTCCCAGATCGTAAGGAGAATAAATATCGACACTACACGGAAAGAGATATTTATAATTTAAAGCAAATAAAATTGTTAAGGCTTTTAGGGGTTCCTATTAGTGATATTTTGTTACTTAAGGATGAAGAAGTTACGCTTGAGCGATTGTTGCAAGTACATGAAAAAGAAATCATAAAAAAACAAGAAGAGCTTGTACATATTCAGAAGATTTGTAAGAAGATTAAGGAAGAGTCAATTTCCTATCATGATTTAGATGCTCAGAAGTATCTTGAGGAAATAGATGCACAAGGAAAAATAG
>JAWXVD010000253.1:0-3076 GCA_044425705.1 Eubacteriales bacterium
AAAATAGATTTTGACAGAATTTATGACATGAAGTACACTAAGGGAAACAAATCTAAGGAATCTTTTATATCTAGGATCACTTTACTCTTTCCCAACTGACAATAAGTTTACTCTATCCAAGTTGAAAAATAACTTGAACTTAATACATAAACATGGTATTCTTTACATAGGATATAACTGTAGTGACTACAGTTTTGGTCTGGGTGAAAACTCTTTGGACCACCGTAGGCGGGAAGAATTTCCCGCCATTTTTTTATTCGAGGGGATAGTATATGAGTGAGCTTAGTATTTTTGTAGATGAATCAGGAGATTTTGGAGAGGTTAAAGTACGACCAGCATATTATCTAGTTACTTTTGTTTTTCATAATCAAAATATAGATATAGTGCAACAGGTTGAAAGGTTAGAAGAAAGTATTAGATTAGCAGGTTTTGAAGAAGAATATATACATACTGGACCAGTGATAAGAAGAGAAGAGGTTTTTGCAAAATATAATATAGATGATAGAAGAAAATTACTATATAAGATGCTGAATTTTGTGAACTCTTGTCCGATATCATGTTTGACTGTAGAAATTGACAGAAAAGAAGCTGTAAATAAAGTGGATTTGTCTGGGAAATTAGCAAAAGCAATTAAAATAGCATTTATGGAACACCAAGAGTATTTTTTCTCGTTTGATAAAATTATAGTGTATTATGATAATGGTCAAAGCGAATTGAGTGCTATTTTAAATGTTGTATTTACAGTTTTATTTACAAATGTGGAATTTCGTACAGCAGAGCCACAAAAATATAGATTACTTCAAGTTTCTGATTTTATATGTTCTATGGAACTTTTAAGAATTAAGAGGAATGAAAAGAGACTTAGTAAGTCAGAAACGATGTTTTTTTATAAATCACAAGAATTAAAAAAAGTTTTTTTGAAAAGTGTTGAGAAAAAAAGAATAGGTAGATAATTATGTGGAGAGAATATCAGCTCGCAACCTTAAGTTATATAAGGATGTGAGCTGATTTTTTGTCTCTACGGCCACTGTATCTTCCATTCAAAATACTCATCAACCGTAATCTCTCCATCTTCAAGTTCCTTTTTCTTTCGACTCCAATCGAGTAGAAAATCATTTACCAACCCATAATCGAATGTAAGTGCCACTGGAGCACTAGCTGAACGGTGTTCATCATCATTATAGGTCATTGCAACATCCTCATTACGATACACTGGTGTTGTTTCAAATAATTTAATGGTATTCATATTACCAGCTTCTTCTAGCCAGAATAGTGTTTCTATTATATCTTCGGCAGCCCCCATATCATAATTTTTCAGAGCAATATAATTTACATCTAATATTTTCGCTATATCCATTACCATATCATTTTTGGGAACACGGTAGTTGGATTCGTATTGTGCAATTCGCACTGCTTGATTTTTTCCTTCAAAACCAAGAGCAGCACCAAGTTCAGCTTGTGTCATATTTCGGAATGTTCGAATTCTTTTGATTCTATCTCCGATTGTCATAGTTGATACCTCCATTTCTTTATCTGTTAGGGTGATTATAGCATATAAATATATGGAATAAAAGAATTATTTAACAAAAATGATAAATTTAACAAAAAAGTTATTGACTTAAAGAAATAGATGTGATAAAACTATAATACATTAACAAATATGTTAAATACAAAAATGCACATTGGCAATTGAATAAATGAAAAAAGTGAAGACAACAACGCTCTAAGTATTCTTCGTATGAAGTACATAGCAATAAAAATTCAGAGGAAAGGAGGGCATGAATGGGAATTGTATTTATAGGAGTTGAGGAAGTGATGGAAGCACTAGGAGTTTCGAAATCAAAAGGTTATGAAATCATCAAAACATTAAACAATGAACTAAAGGCAAAAGGGTTCATAACAATTTGTGGAAAGGTCAGCAAACAATATTTCGCAGAGAAGTTCTACGGTGCAGAAGATATGATATAGAAATCATATCAGTACATTACTAACAAAGCAGGAGTCTAATCACTAGTGGTTGGACTTCTAAATAAAGAAAATGGAAAGGAAGTGGTGATTATACCAGCGTATAAAGATAAGCAAATGGGTACATGGTATGCGAAGTTTTACTCGAAGAATTGGAAGGGTGAGAACAAACAGATAAAGAAAAGAGGGTTTGCAACTAAGAAGGCGGCGTTAGATTATGAACGTAATTATAAGTTGAGACAAGAGGGGGCACTGGATATATCGTTTGAGGAATTCTTCAAGATATACACGGAGGATAAGAAGAATCGCTTGAAACGTAATACTTGGATATCTAAGGAGTATATCGTTAGGAAGAAGATACTTCCGTACTTTGGAAATCTGAAAATGAAAGAAATTATGTTTTGGACAAGAGAAGAGTATCAATTATTTTCTAAGGCGATTATGGATAAGGACGTTTCCTACTATGCATTTGAAATGTTGTATTGGACTGGGGTACGAATTGGCGAACTGATGGCATTAACGATGGAGGATTTCGATTTTCAAAAGCAGACTGTACGTATTAATAAATCGTACCAGAGAATTGAAGGAGAAGACGTTATAACATCACCTAAGACGCCGAAGAGTGTTAGAACGATAAATATTCCGAAGTTCTTGGTAGAGGAAATGAAAGAGTATTTTGCAATGTTGTACAAGTATAAGAAAGATGATCGAATCTTCCAGATTTCAAAAAGTTTCTTACATCATGAAATGGATAGGGGAAGTAAAAGTTCGGGGGTAAAAAGAATCAGAATTCATGGATTAAGACACGCTTATGTCAAGCTATTACTAAAATATTTTGCAACTTTTTTGAGATTTTCGCAATGACAGGAGCAATCAAGCGAAAATGCATGGTTTGAAAGGAGAGCTTAACGATTTTATTCAGCAAAACTTTTGAATTTCCAAATTATCTCTATTTGGTTATTAGGATATACAAGCACTCGATCCACAAGCAGGTCAACAAGTTTTTGCGATAATGCCTTTTCATTTTTGATGTCATTTGCAATGCTAATACGAGTATCGGTTTCTTCGGCAGTCTTTCCAAGTCTGTCGGTTTTTTCTTTTATGGCAGAAT
>JAWXVD010000254.1:0-3073 GCA_044425705.1 Eubacteriales bacterium
CGAGCAATTTACTGGAAACAATGGAAGAAAGTCAAAACAAGGTATAAAATGATTCGGAAATATAATTTACCAGAATGGAAAGTGCATAAATTCGCAAACTGTAGAAAAGGAATATGGCGCGCTACAATTATGCTAAATAGTGTGCTTACAAACAAAGAAATAGCCAATCTAGGATTTATATCCATGACTGACTATTACTTGAAAGTATGTGAAAACTAAAGAACCGCCGTGTACCGAACGGTACGCACGGTGGTGTGAGAGGTCGGTAGATAAATTAATTATCTACCTCCTACTCGATTTTTGAAGAAAAAAAGCGAGTTTGTCGGAGGATAAAGTGCGTATCTATAGTTGTGCATATAAATTTGAACAATGATTCCAATAATAAAACCTATAAATAGTATAGATATGTTGTGAGAAGCTCCTTTCATATTAGGAGTCGTCTTATTACTTAATGAAATTAGATATTCTAATATTATTCCTATTTCTGCTGACAAAATAAATATATGGGATAGTATGTATTCCAAATAATTTTGATATTTTTCTCATATTTACCTCTTTCATTTTTTCTCTTCTACTATCTAAAACGACAGAGGGATAAATTTGTGACTTGATTTAAAAAATTATACGTATTTCTTTTGAATCGAATTTTGGTGAAATAGTGGTACAATATAAATAATGGAGAAAATAATAAAAAATTGTATATCTAGTCACAGAATCTCAACACAATCGTTTTTAATAATAGGGGAAATATATTAAGGGGGTATAGATATCTGTTTTGCATAAAGAAATGAACGAAGTAAAAAGTTTTA
The DNA here is from genome assembly GCA_044425705.1 of Eubacteriales bacterium. Taxonomy (GTDB): domain Bacteria; phylum Bacillota; class Clostridia; order Lachnospirales; family Lachnospiraceae; genus JAWXVD01. The sequence goes on from JAWXVD010000254.1 coordinate 810, forward strand.
CATAGAGAAGGGGATTGTTATGTTACTTATTTATTTAAACATGCTTGAAACCGATGAGGATAAAGCAAAGATGACACAGATATACAAGAAATATGAAGGTCTTGTATATAGCATTGCATACAATTATTTGAAAAAGCAACATGATGCAGAAGATGCTATGCATGATGCTTTTTTGAGGATTGTAAAAAATATTGATGGAATAGAAGAAGTTTCAAGTCACAAAACTAAGGCATTCGTCGTTATAATAATTGAGAGTGTATGTAAAGACTTTTTGAAAAAGAAGAAAAAGATTAAGATGACGAGTTTTGAAGTGATGGAATATGAACTAGTAGCAGACGAAGATGTAGAAAATTCTGTAATAGAAAATTGTACCGCAGAAATATTAAAAGGTAAAATTTCTGAATTAGAGCCAATTCATATGCAAGCACTTATACTCCGTTATTCAAAAGAATTATCTTATGATGAAATGTCTGGTATTCTTGGAATAAGCAACTCTGCTGTACGAAAAAGAGTGCAAAGAGCAAGAGATATTCTTACACTGAAACTGAATGAAAGTAACGATATAGAGAGGTGATTAGGGTGAATAGTAAAGATGAATGTTTAGCAGAAAAGAACAAAAATTTAATTGAAGCAGTACAAATGTTTGAAAAAGAGTGGATATCAACATATCCCGACGAATTAGAATTAGCGGGAAAATTCACATATTCAAAGCGGCATATTAAGCGAATGAATAGGATGTTGAATAATCACGATAGTTTGTTTTATCGTGCTACTTGTACACCAAAACGACAAATAGCAGCAGCTATTATTGCTGTAATTATCGGATTTAGTACGGTAATGATTACGAGTGTGGAGGCAAGAGCATTTGTAATTAATTTTGTTATAGAGGTATACGAACAATTTTCCGATGTACTCTTTTCAAATGATTCTGCTCCGAGTGAGGTAGTGGATTATTATGAACCAAGTTATTTACCAACTGGATATAGTGTGGGTTTTATAGAAGATGACAACAAGGAAATTTATATTGAATATATAAATGAGGATGGTGAAATAATTACTTTTTTGCAAGCGATAATCAGTGAAGCTGGTTTAGGGGTTGATACTGAAAACAGTGAAGTAGGACTTGTTACCATTAATCAAACTGAAGGGTTCATTATATTTAATAAAGATCGCTATTCATTACATTGGTCTGATACTGAATATAGATACAACTTAATTGGTAGTGAGAAGGATGAAATTATTAAAATGGCAGAGTCCATAAAAATAATTAAAAAAAATTAAGAAATTAAGTCACAAAAAATTTCCTCCGTCGTTTTAGATGTTATAGAGATACTTGTAATCTCTAATGACGAAAAAACAGGAGGAATTTTTATGAAAAAAATGAAGTTTAGATTTGCTACTGGTGTATTGATAATAACAATGTTGTGTATTCAGAGTATGGCTGTGTATGCGGCTCCAATTGAAGAAACTGTCATAGGTTGTATTATAGAACCTTGCTATGAGTATACTTCAAGTGCAATAGCTGATTTATCAATATCTGGTGGGAGCGCAGAAGTATACGGATCACTGATGGGATATTCGGGTATTACTGACAAAGTAAGTATGTATCTGTATCTGCAAAGATACGAAAATGGGACTTGGGTAACAGTTGCGAGTTTTTATGAACGCTTTTCTTATCACAGAGGATTAATTGAAGAAACAGTTAATGTTGATAAGGGATATTTATATCGCGTCAAAGGTTCATACTATGCCTATAATGGTAGTGACAGCGAAAATATCATAAGGTATAGTGCGACGGTTGAGTATTAGTTTGTTGGTTAGATGAGCCTTTTAATGCATTAGACTTTAAAACAGTAGTCGAACTTAAAAACATAATTGGAAAATTAAGAGTGAAGAAAAGAATTGCAATGTTAACTGGACATAATCATTCTGATTTGGAAGAATTGTGTGATGAAATTTACTATTTAGATAATGGTTCGCTTGTATTATTCGATGAAGAACTAAAACAAAAATATTTTAATAAATAAGTTAAAGTTACGAGGTGAAAACGAATGAAAAAATTATTATCATCAATAGTAGCTATGCTCTTAAAACTGAAACACCGGAAATTGATATGCTGACATTACAAGGTGGCTATAATGAAATTGTACCAAATCGCTGCCGCGATGGCTAGCCTAGGTACTGATTTTCGCTACATTTTCTTTCTTTTCCAAATTTATCTGATTTATTCCAAAAAATAGTAGCGGTTTTTGCTTATATTTTGT
>JAWXVD010000255.1:0-3069 GCA_044425705.1 Eubacteriales bacterium
AATATATTTACAAACCTTACAGTGCCATAAGACTCAAAAATGTCAGCAGCAAGGACCGATGCTTCTCCTGTTTCAAGGTCTTTGAATAGGGAGCATAGTTTCGCCTCAGTTTCATCCTCGCTAACTACATATCCTAAATCGTTGGAACTAATGCCGAACTCCTTGGCTGCTTTATTTGTTGTTTGCTCTACATAAACTGTTTTTTTCTGTGGATCAACAAATCTTCTGATAATCTGCAAAGAGTCAGCACGATAAATTACCATCAACTTATCCTTAAACCAGTCAGTAATCTCTTTTACAAGTCCTTGGCTTATAATAAGTTTAAAGCCATTGGTGAGGAATAGTTCCTCTTTGTTTAAGCTGTTTTCAGCAATTTCAAATACACTTTTATCTGTACTTTTCACTGAAACATAGCGTTTAATATTTTTGAAATTACCAAAAGAGAGCTTATCATCTCTAATAAACACCATCTCATCATTTATATAAAGTTCTTCGCTTACGATATTTCTTTGGTGATCGTCATTTAGAAAATCCCCTAAGTTCATTACAACGGTGTAGTCGAATTTGAGTCCATTTTGGGTAAAGCTAATAGAAAAAGGAACAGGCTCATCTTTACGTTTATTATTAGGAATCAGCTCCAAGTTGTATGAAGCTGTGTTAGGTGAAGACTTTTCCTCGGAATTACGAATGTTTCCCCTTAATACTATCGCTCTAAATGTATCCAAAGCTCCAATGATATTTGTCTTACCAGAGGCATTTGGACCATAGATAACAGAAGATGAAAGGGATTTAAAAGTTTTACTTTTTACTTTTTCAGATAAAATACTATAATCAAGCCCTTTTTGTTTTGGCGCAGGGATCATTGAAAAAACTGTTTCCTCAGAAAAAGATTTATAATTTTTGGTTTTAAATTCTAATAACATATTTTCCTCCATTCTGCAAAAAATACGCAAAATACTAATTACTATTATACATATATTATGCTCGAATGTCAATATATTATGCCATTTTGCAAGTTTTATTCAAAACAACAATCAAAAGACAGGGCGAACCCTGTCTTTCTCTACCTACACTTACATCCATTCCTCATCATCTAGTTTTTGTTCTATGATGATACCAGAGTGGAACTGGTGCTATGTCAAGTCTTGGTACAAATTAAAACGGAACTTTTTTATTAGTAGAAACTAACCCACCATCTTCAACGCCTTCTCCCTTTCTGTTAAATGATCATTTTCATAGTTTATTGGTGACTTGTATTCACAATGACTATGAATACGTACTGTATTATAAAATGTCTCTATATACTCAAATATAAGCTTATAGGCATGATTATAATCGATTATCTTAAATCTATTGATCCATTCTCTTTTTATTAATGCATGAAAAGATTCTATACATGCATTATCCAAAGGATAAGCTTTTTTTGAATAACTCCTTGTCCAACCTTCTGTTGATTTTTGATATGCATCACAGGTATATTGTATCCCCCTATCTGCGTGCATTATTTTTGGTTTATCCACATTTCTCTTTCTTTTTGCTATTTCGATTGCCGCTATCACATGCTTTGCCTCTAAGGTATCGCTTAATACCCACGCTATAATTTTTCTGGAAAATAAATCCATAATACTTGTTAAATAAACAAATCCTGAATAGGTCCAAATATAAGTGATATCAGAACACCATACTGCGTTTGGCTCTTCTGGATTAAAGTTTTCATCTAAAATATTTTTTAGTTTTTCACTAAAATTTGATTGAATAGTAGTTTGAATATATGGTTTTATATACCAAGCTTTCAATCCCATTTCTCTCATATAATTCCCTACGGTTTTTTCACTAATTACTTCTCCTTTTTCTTGCAAAATGGAAGTGATTTTAGGCGCTCCATAGATATCATTTGATTCTTGGTGTATTTCTCTGATATGCTCCATTCGTTGTTCTTTTTTTAATTTCGTATCACATGGTTTCTTCTTTTTGAATGAATAATAACCATTTCTTGAAACGCCTAATATTCTAAGCACTCCACTAACATTAAGACGGCGTCCTTCATGTTTAGCTGCATCTTCTGCCTTTGCAACTTCCATAAAATAAGCTTGTGTTAGTTTCCCAGAATGCCGATTGCTTTTTTTAATATTTCTAAAGCATCCTGAGTATCTCTTAATTCTCTTTTTACACGTGCTAATTCTTTTGCTTCATCGCTTGCATAGTTTCCAGTACCTCTTGTTGCAACTGCCCCTGTTTCGTCAGTTGCTTTTACCCAAGTGGTTAGGGCTGTTTTGCTTGTACCTAATTTTTCAGCACATTTAGCTAACACTAAATCCTTATGTTCATAATAATATCTTACTGCATCCTCTTTAAATTGTTTGTCGTATTGGTTTCTCATGGAAAAATCCCCTTCTTTTCTTTTATCTTATTATAACTATCATTTAGAAATTTTCCACTTTTAACTTGTACTATTTACATACTACCATCACTTACTATGAGTAGTCATCAAATACAGTGCTGCTAAATACTGATTATCTGGGGAACAATAAATCGCTTTCACTCTATGTAGTGCAGAATAAAAACGAGCACGATGCTCACAACTTATGAACATCTCTACTGTATTGTTCTTTGAGAGAATATCAATTCTTTGTTTCATCTTTGGAGTCACATGGTGCTTTTTGCAAAATGTTTCGGACAGCAGTCCTTTGTAATCAAGAAGTCCAGTTTCTAGTCGTTCTGCAATATATGGGCAGTCAGAGCATTTGCAACCTTTCTTTTTAGAGTAATAGGAGCAGTACCTACAACTGCAAATATCTCGGAAGTTTCTTTTTGTAAAGTTTGGAATCGCCACCATCATCACCTCCTGCTAAAAACTCGTGTACCCAGGGCTCAAAGCCCTGGAAATACTACATTCTTTATTCAAGTACATGTACTCGAACAGTTACCTTTGTTCGTATATCATTGAGCGAAGCTGATTGATTTCTTTTCGTAATTGCTTATTTTCTGCTTCTAGTTTTATGATATATTTATCTTTTGTTTCTATTATTACATCCTTGGATTTTGATGTTTTATCATATTTTTCACACC
>JAWXVD010000072.1:0-17243 GCA_044425705.1 Eubacteriales bacterium
TATATTTGCCATATTATCAGCAATGTCTATTGGTGTTGAGTCAGAGCTGTTTTATATCATGGAATTTTATTCTGTAATTTCCTATGTATTAGCCAGTGTATTTTTTGCCATTGCTGTATTAATTTCTAGTAGTGTTTCAAAAATTGAGCAATCCGCTATGTTCTCCAATATGGCATTTTTTGTGGCATTTGGAATGGCTGTTGTATATGATTGTGTAGAAAATACGAAATGGATACAACCATTTTCACCACTTCGATATTTTACCTATGAAGATGTGCTGCAGCAAGAGTGGAATGGTTGGTATTTGATGATCTGCTTAATGGTGATTATTATATCATTAGTGGTAGGATATAACATGTTTCAGAGGAAAGATATGAAGTAGAAGTTATCATTTGTAGGAAGTGAAAAAATATTAAGGGGTCATATCTGATTGGTTTCAGAAGAAGGTTCAGATAGTAATACAATTATACATCAAGTGTTAACACGAAAAAGTGTTTTCTTAAGAACTGCTGTTGGAATGAGTGGACAAGCACAAAGTGTGGCGGCGAATATAGATACCATTTTTATCTGTATGTCTCTTAATAATAACTTTAATTTAAGTCGATTAGAACGTTATTTAAGTGTGGCTTGGGATAGTGGTGCAACTCCTGTTATTCTACTTACAAAAGCGGATTTGTGTGATGACTTAGATAAAAAAGTCTATGAAGCAGAGTGTGCATCTTCTTTTGCAGATGTGATAGCCCTCTCTATTTTTGATGAAAATCTAGATGAAAAATTTGTGAAATATTTAAAACTAGGAACTACATCAGCATTTATTGGTTCATCAGGTGTAGGAAAATCTACACTTATCAATCGAATTTTAGGAGAAGATATTTTGCCAATTGCCGATACTGGAAAATTAGATAAAGGAAAACACACTACTACAGGCAGAGCAATGTTTATATCACCCTTTGGGGGAGTAGTCATTGATACACCTGGTATGAGAGAATTAGGGGTAGAAAGTGCAAATTTTACCAAAACATTTAATGAGATAGAAGAAATGATAAGTCAATGTAAGTTTCATGATTGTACGCATACAAATGAACCAGATTGTGCTATACTTGCAGCTATTGCTAGTGGTCGATTAGATGAAAGACGTTTCGCTAATTATCAAAAGCTTAAGGTGGAAGCTAGATACGATGGGTTAAATGCAAAAGAAATAGAAGTGAAAAAACTAGATCGTATGTTTAAAGAGGTAGGTGGCATGAAAAACATGCGAAAATTTGCTAAAGAACAGCGTAAACGAAAATCATAATCGAGAGAAGGGAGGGATTTTTTATGACAATACTTTATTTTACAGCAACAGGAAACAGTTTGTATGTTGCAAAGTCGCTTGGAACAAAGCTTTGTTCTATACCGCAAATGATAAAAAATGATAATTATGAATTTACGGATGATAAAATTGGAATTATTTTTCCGCTATACGAATGGTCGGTAAATTCTTTTGTAGCGAATTTTTTGAAAAAAGCTAAGTTTGAAACTAAATATTTATTTGCGATTGCTACTTATGGGATATTTGCAGGTGGGGTAGCTTCACATTTAATTGATATTTCTAAAGAATCAGGATATACATTTTCATATATTAATAAAATAAAAATGGTAGATAATTATTTGCCAGGGTTTCGTATGAAAACACAAATTAAAAATGAACCGAAAAAGCATATTGAAGAACAAATAGAAAAGGTGAAAATGGATATTGAAAGTTCTAGAGCTTTCATTGTAGATGAGTCTGCATTGAGAAAAAAAGCTACAAAATATATGGTCAAGCGTGCAGAGAAATCAAAAAAAGATAATAAAAAAGTTGGTATAGCACGAAATATTATTGTGGAGGATAGCTGTACACAGTGTGGAATTTGTGTTAATGTTTGCCCCGTAAATAATATAAAGGTAGATGGTGAAAATGGAAAAATTTTATTACAAAATAAATGTTTTAGTTGTTTTTCATGTATCCAAAACTGTCCTCAAAATGCAATTCATATAAAAAACCAGCGTGATAGAAGTAGATTTAGGAATAAAAATGTCTCTTTAAAAGAAATCATACAGTCAAATAAATAAAAAGTGACTACTATAATACGAAAAAAGATCATAAGTTGCTAGATTTTGGTGAATTGAAGGATATTAATGTAGATGATAGGAAGGAAAACTATGTTTAGAGAAATACGAAGACTTAATAAACAAATCATGAATCGAGAAGAAGTGATTCAGATGCTAGAAACAGCTACAAATGGGGTACTTGCAGTTGCAGGTGATGATGAATACCCCTATGCTGTGCCGCTGAGCTTTGCATACGCAGATGGAAAAATTTATTTTCACAGCACAACGGCAACGAGTCATAAAATGGATGCTATTAAGAAAAATCCTAAGGTATCTTTTTGTGTGGTAACACAAGATCATATCATTCCAGATGATTTTAATACATTGTACAAAAGTGCGATCGCCTTCGGTATTGCTAGAGTTCTAACAGATGAGCAAGAAATCATGAAGGGTATTCTGGCCATAACAAGGAAGTATTCTGGCGAGTATATTGAAAAAGGTAAGGAACATATAGAGAAATATCGTGGAAAATTTTGCGTAGTAGAAATTGAAATTGAGCACCTTACAGGAAAGTTGGGTGTTTAATTAATCATACTGTAATAAGGGTGTGGCACATTGCCAACCCAACCAACTTGTCCATCTGCATAGATGGTATTGCCATCCACAACCAATTCACACCATTGATGGGCCCATTGATTTTCATTGATATGGGTCCATGAATATCCTAAACATTCTAAAACCATTCCTAATGCCCGTGTGGTTCCTGCACAAGATGATTCTCCCACTACGAAAACACCATAAGCAGTATTGTAGTATTGACCACTTTCTTTATGTGTTCCACTTTTATAATAAGCGGATACCATTTGTGCAGCATTTTTGATAGTTTGCAATTCGCTATCAGCTTTAGCAGCTGTTGCAATTTGACTAGCTATAGAACGTGCAATTGCATCAGTATCAAGCTTTAATTCCTGTGTTTCAACATAGCCACAAATACTACACGTATGTTGTTGGGAACCGTTTTGTTGAGCAGTTGCTTCGGCTGTGACAATCCAGTCTCCATAAGTATGACCCAAAGCAGGGATGATATCTTCTTGATAAGAATCACCGCAAACAGAACAAGTATAGGTAGTACCACCTTCAGTGGTACAAGTAGCTTCTACAATTGTTGATTCATATGTATGATCTAAGGCAGGCGTATTTTCTTCATAAGAATCACCACAAACAGAACAAGTATAGGTGGTGATTCCTTCAGAAGTACAAGTAGGTTCTACAATCATTGATTCATAAGAATGCCCAAGAGCAGTCATATTTTCTTCATAAGAGTCACTGCAAACAGAACAAGTATAGATAGTACTACCTTCAGTAGTGCAAGTAGGTTCCAGGGTTATTGTATCATAAGTATGACCTAAGGCAGGTATGATTTCTGTATACTGATCACCGAAAAAGCAAGCATATGTAACGCTACCATCTGAAATACAGGTAGCATCTGATTGAGCAACACTTTTATAAATATATTGATGTGTTTGGCTGCAATAGATACAAAATATAAGAAAGAAAATACCGATAAGAGAAATGGAGCCAATGAGTAGTTTTATTGTTTTTTTAGAAGCCATAGTAGTCACCTTTCTTTTGTTTAAAATAATCAAAGTATAAAATCAGGATATAATAGTTGTCTATATTTCGCAGAAAATCTATAATATCTTAACAATATCACTATGTGGAAACTGCGTCAAGTTATGTATGCTAATTGGCTCTTGTAATCGTTCAATTCCTAACTCACGTAGTGAGTTAGATTAAATCAGAGCAGTGATTTGTGTGAGTGTGAATTCTAACTTTCTATTCACTGGTAGTAAAAAATAATGAAAACTTTACTATTATAGAGTTATTATGATAGAATAATTTTATTGACGAGAAGTGAAAAAATGACAATTTGTTTTTGTGAACACAAGTTGATAGATGAAGAGGAAGTAGTAATTAGTAAAATAAAAGGAGAGTGACGGTATATGAGTGAACTTATCATAATTTTATCGATTTTTGCAGTTATAATTACAGTGCCAACTGCGATTGTTTTCAGTATCTTAAGTTGTAATAAGGCACGTAAGAAAAAGTGCACGGTAGAAGTTAAGGGAACAATTGTTAAATACAGGCATCATGATGGTAATTCCCATATCACAGTAGCCTATAATTTGGATGGTGTCACCTATAAGAGAACGGAGCAAATACGACGTATAAAAACTAAGACATATAAAATAGGTGCTATTCCGATAGGCGGATCCTATGAGTCTTCCCTTCGTGGTAAAAATATAGGAGATGATATTGTTATTTTATATAATCCAAAGAAGCCAAAGAGTAGTTGTATTAGAGATAATATAGGAACTATAGTTTCTTGAAATTGCTATGGTCATAAGTTGTTTCAAATTTGCTGGATTTTGTGAAAGGAAAAGAAATTAGATGAAAAAACGTTGGAAAATAGGAATTATTGTCCTGACAGCAGTGTTGGTATCCTTCTTAGCATCATTTGTGGGGCTTTGCATCTATGCTTCAGATTATCGGACTTTAGAAGATGGATATGAGTACATATTTGAAGAAGATACAGTCCATACCATGGATGGTATGATATATTTTGAAGCGGACAGTGATATAGGGCTTGTGTTTTATCCGGGTGGACGGGTGGAATTTATGGAATAAAAAAGTGAAAATAATTGACCATAGAATCTACCTCTGTTATACTGAATCATACATCAGTAGGTGAAGAAACCTAAGGAAATTAGAAAAATATGTATAGTTAGAATCTTTAGAATAAGAGATTTTAAGAATGCATAAATAAAGAATAGAGGAAAGTATGTCACAAATGGATCAAAGTAAAATTAGAAACTTCTGTATTGTAGCCCATATTGATCATGGAAAATCTACATTAGCAGATAGAATTATAGAAAAGACAGGTTTATTGACTAGCCGTGAAATGCAGTCGCAGGTTCTCGATAATATGGATTTAGAGAGAGAGCGTGGCATTACCATTAAGGCTCAGGCAGTAAGAACTGTTTATCAAGCACAAGATGGAGAAGAGTATATCTTCAATTTAATTGATACACCTGGTCATGTGGATTTTAATTATGAGGTAAGTCGTTCCTTGGCGGCTTGTGATGGTGCCATTTTAATTGTAGATGCAGCACAGGGGATTGAAGCCCAAACTTTGGCTAATGTGTATTTGGCATTAGATCATAACTTAGATGTATTCCCAGTAATTAATAAAATTGATTTACCAAGTGCAGAACCACAGCGTGTGATTGAAGAAATTGAAGATGTGATTGGGATCGTGGCAGAAGATGCACCACTTGTTAGTGCAAAAAATGGCATCGGTATTGAAGAAGTGTTGGAGCAAATCGTGCATAAAATACCAGCTCCACAGGGTGATAGTAATGCGCCCTTACAAGCCTTAATTTTTGATTCTCTTTATGATTCTTATAAAGGTGTTATTATTTTCTGTAGAATTATGGAAGGTAAGGTAACAAAGGGAACGACCATTAAAATGATGGCAACAGGTGCCACTGCTGATGTGGTAGAGGTTGGTTATTTTGGTGCAGGTCAATTTATTCCAACAGAAGAGTTATCCGCAGGAATGGTAGGTTATATCACTGCTTCTATTAAGAATGTAAAAGATACTTCCGTAGGTGATACCGTAACAGATGCTAATAATCCTTGTAACGACCCATTGCCTGGTTATAAAAAAGTAAATCCTATGGTATATTGTGGATTATATCCTGCAGATGGCGCCAAATATCCAGATTTAAGAGATGCCTTAGAAAAATTACAATTAAATGATGCATCCCTACAATATGAACCTGAAACATCTATTGCTTTGGGATTTGGATTCCGTTGTGGATTCCTTGGATTATTGCACTTAGAAATCATTCAAGAGCGATTAGAACGAGAATATAATTTAGATCTTGTGACAACAGCACCTGGTGTTATTTATAAAGTACACAAGACAAATGGCGATATGATTGAATTAACCAATCCATCTAATTTACCTGATCCATCAGAAATTGATTATATGGAAGAACCTATCGTTACAGCAGAAATTATGGTGACAACAGATTATATTGGTGCCATTATGGGACTTTGCCAAGAGAGGCGAGGTAGACATCTAGGCATGGAATATATGGAAGAGACCAGAGTATTGTTAAAATACGAATTGCCATTAAATGAAATTATTTATGATTTCTTTGATGCCCTAAAATCTCGCTCCAAAGGCTATGCTTCCTTCGATTATGAAATGAAGGGATATGAACAATCCACCCTTGTGAAACTTGATATTTTAATCAATAAAGAAGAAGTGGATGCCCTATCCTTTATTGTACACAGCAGCAGTGCTTACGAACGTGGTAAGAAAATGTGTGAAAAATTAAAAGATGAAATTCCAAGACATCTATTTGAAGTTCCAATTCAAGCAGCAGTTGGTGGAAAAGTTATTGCCAGAGAAACGGTAAGAGCCATGAGAAAAGACGTATTGGCGAAATGTTACGGTGGTGATATTACCCGTAAGAAGAAATTATTAGAAAAACAAAAAGAAGGAAAGAAACGTATGCGACAAGTAGGAAATGTTGAAATTCCACAAAAAGCATTTATGAGCGTTTTAAAACTAGATGAGAACTAAAGAAATGCTAAGCTGTCAAGATATAAGACAGCTTAGCATTTATATTCATATCCCATTTTGTGTGAGAAAATGCTATTATTGTGATTTTCTATCTGGACAAGGTACAGCAAAAGAAATACAAGATTATGTGGATGCTCTTGTAAGAGAAATAAAGTACATAAGTAAAGATTATAAAAACTATAGAGTTGATACTGTGTTTATAGGAGGTGGGACACCGTCTCTGTTGTCTAGCACTCAAATCTTACAAATAGGAAAAGCCTTGCATGATAATCTAAATATGGAAGAAGTGAAAGAGTTTACCTTGGAGATGAATCCTGGCACGCATAAACGATTTGAAGCATACCGTTCAATTGGAATCAATCGACTTAGTATAGGTTTACAGTCGGCGCAAAATCAAGAATTGAAGGCACTAGGCAGAATTCATACCTATGAGGAATTTTTGGCAACATATGAAATCGCTAGGGCAGCAGGATTTGATAATATTAATATTGATTTGATGTCTGCTTTACCAGCCCAAGATGTTGCAACTTATGAAGATACATTGGTGAAAATATGTGAATTGCAGCCAGAACATATTTCAGCATATAGTCTAATTATAGAAGAAGGCACTCCATTTTGGGAACGGTATGGGGAGGAAGCCGATAACTTAGTAAATCAATCAGAACTGTATGGCATGCAAGAGAGCAAGAAGCTTGATGAAAAGACAAGAATAGTGGAGAAAGTAGAAAAAATAAAATACCCATCACTCCCAGATGAAGACACAGAACGTGGTATGTATGAAATGACGGAAAATATCTTGCAACAATATGGATATCATAGGTATGAAATTTCCAATTATAGCAAAGTGGGAAAAGAATGTATTCATAATACCTATAATTGGCAAAGAAAAAATTATCTGGGATTTGGCATTGGTAGCGCTTCTTTGGTAGGGGAAAAACGATTTCGAAATGGAATCCATAGACAAAGATATATTGAAAATTGGTTAGGGAAAAGTCCAGAAAATTTTTATCAAGAAGAAGATACCTTATCAAAAGAAGAGCAAATGGAAGAATTTATGTTCCTAGGTCTACGGTTAATAAAAGGGATTTCTATTGAGCAGTTCCAAATGCAATTTCAGTGTACCATATGGGATGTGTTTGGGGAGGTTTTAAAAAGGTTAGAAAAGGAAAAGTTACTTATTATAGACAAAGAAAGTATTAGATTGACCCCATATGGCATTGACATCAGTAATTACGTATTATCACAGTTTTTATTGGTAACTGGTACTTTATGAAAAAGTTTCAGGAAAATAATCATCCCATAAGAGCTGCGAGAGCCTAGGGAGAGTAGGCCACTCGTAGTTTTTCTATAGCTTTTTTTTCGATGCGAGAAATAAAACTTCTAGACAAGCCTAAGCGTTGACCGATTTCTCGCTGTGTTAATTCTTCTCCATCCATTAAGCCGAAGCGAAGTAAGATGATTTCTTGCTCTCTTTTGGTGAGGGATTTCTTGATGGTATCAGGTAGCAGGCTAATGTTTTTCTCTAATTCCATTTTTTCTACAATATCAAGCTGCTCTGTCTCAATCACATCAAGAAGACTAATTTCATTTCCTTCTCGGTCTGTACCTATAGGTTCGTATAGAGATATCTCTTTGGAAGTTTTTTTTCTGGCGCGGAACATCATGAGTAGTTCGTTATCGATACACCTTGCGGCATAAGTACCTAATTTGGAGTTTTTTGTAGAGTCATAAGAGATTACAGCCTTGATTAATCCAATGGTACCAATAGAAATCAAATCATCAATATCTACATCGGAATTTTGATATTTCTTGGCAATGTGGGCTACTAACCGTAGATTGCGTTCCACTAAGATTTGCTTTGCAGTCTCTGACTCCTGTGTGTTTCCTTGGGATAATTGCCCGATATACCATTCTTCTTCTTCTTTCGATAAGGGTTTTTGAAAGGTTTTCAAAGGAGCCTCCAGGGTAGAACCATTCGGTTATGATTTCTATTATCCTATGTATGTGGGACGAAGAAAGTGCCTGTTCTACAAAAATTAGTGGTTGTAGAAATAGTGGAAATATAGTATAGTGAAATCACAGATTAGAGATATGTATCTTAAAAATTCTAGAACAAATTCATGTTCAACAGACCAACTTCGGTCATTCAAAATCAAATTTCCAAAGAAAAATTAAATAAGGAAGGGGTATTTTTATGTTTAGTACTGTTACAACAGGTGGAATCAATGGGATTCAAAGTTATATGGTACAAGTAGAAGTAGATGTGGCGCAGACCATGCCAGGATTCGACATGGTAGGTATGTTAAGCGGTGAGGTACGAGAGGCTAGAGAGAGAGTTCGAGTGGCCCTTAGGAATACACAGATCAAAATGCCACCAGTTCACATTACAGTGAATATTTCACCGGCAGATGTGAGAAAAGAAGGGGCAGCCTTTGATTTGCCTATCGCAATAGGAATTATGGTATCATTGGGATATATTCCAGAAGAATATGTGGAGAAAACATTAGTAATAGGGGAGTTAGGACTAGATGGAGAAGTAAAGCATGTGAAAGGGATTTTACCTATTGTAATGATGGCCAAGAAGGAGGGAATGACTCACTGCGTATTGCCTCAAGGAAATGTGCTAGAAGGTGCAGTGATACAAGGAATTACCATAATAGGTGTATCTTCTTTTCAAGAAGCACTTGCGTATTTTACCAATCACAAGGATGGTATCAAGGGAGTACAGGTAAATGTAGAAAAATTATTTCAACAACAAAAGCAAGAACACTTAGATTTTGCAGATATTAATGGACAAGAAAGCGTGAAGCAGGCAGTGATTATAGCGGCAGCAGGCTTTCATCATATTTTATTAACGGGGCCTCCAGGAAGCGGAAAAACCATGATTGCTAAGAGGATACCATCGATACTTCCTCCCTTAACCTTAGAAGAAAGTTTAGAGGTGACAAGTATTTATAGTGTGGCTCGTTTATTAGAACAAGGAAAACCACTGATAACAAAAAGACCATTTCTCAATCCACATCACACCATATCAGAGCAGGCATTAGCAGGTGGGGGACGTATTCCTAGACCTGGAGTCTTAAGTCTTAGCCATAGAGGTATCTTATTTCTAGATGAATTACCTGAATTTTCCAGAAATACCATTGAAGTATTGCGACAACCTTTAGAGGATAAAGAAGTTCATATTGCTAGAAGCATGGGGAATTTTACTTATCCTGCTGATTTTATGCTAGTAGGAGCAGCCAATCCCTGCCCCTGTGGATTTTATCCAGACCGGAATCGCTGTAACTGTTCTGAAAATGAAGTCCGCAGATATCGTAATAAAATTTCAGGGCCTATTCTAGATCGTATCGACCTTTGCGTAGAAACTCCAGTAGTAGATATTAAAGAATTAACAATGAGGACAAACAATCAGACTAGTGAACAAATGAGAGAAAAAGTAGTGATAGCAAGGCAAATTCAAGAAGAGAGATATGCTGATACTCCTTTTTTATTTAATGCAGAGTTAGGAGCGAAAGAAGTGGCCGAATTTTGTAGTTTAGGAACGAGAGAACAAGCCTTTATGGAGGAAATTTTCTACAGGATGCAATTAAGTGCTAGAAGCTATCATAAAATATTAAAAGTGTCCAGAACTATAGCCGATTTAGAGGAGTCCAAAGAAATTAAAAAATCACATATTAGTCAGGCGGTTATGTACCGCAAAATATATAATGAAACGGATGGGTTTTAGGTTGAAAAATAAGATTTTTCAACCGGCAATTTGCCTCTTCGAGAAACCCCTTTCATAAATGAAAGGGCTATAAGTTGCCAGACTATGAGAAAGGTATAGATATTAAAATGACAATAAAGGAAATGGAACAACTACCATATTATTATTTCTTGCATAGAGTAAACGGAATCGGAAATAGAACCATAAGAAAATTATTAAAAGAATTTCAAACGCCAAAAGAAATTTTTCAAGTTAGTGAAGAAAGATTAGAACTATTTTTTACGAAAAAACAAATGAAAAATTGGCGAGAGGCAAAAACGCATGGACAGTTGATGGAGCCTTATGAAGCGCTGAAAGATAAAAAAATCAATCTTTATCCCAAGGGCATGACGGGGTATCCAAAACGGTTATTAGATATTCCGGATGCACCAGAAATTTTGTATGGAATCGGACAGCTTCCTAAGGATGAAATACCGACAATTGCCATGATTGGAGCTAGAAACTGTTCTTCTTATGGAAGTTTTGTAGCTAAAAAATTTGCAAGCAAACTGTCTTTGGAGGGCGTACAAATTATTAGCGGGATGGCCAGAGGAATCGATGGGATTAGCCAAATGGCAGCAATAGAAGGGGAAGGGAAAAGTTTTGCGGTACTGGGTTCGGGAGTAGATGTGTGTTATCCTGTGGAAAACAGGAAAATTTATGAAAAATTAAAGGCGCACGGTGGCATTTTATCAGAATATATTCCGGGAACGACACCTCTAGCAAGCAATTTTCCGCCGAGAAATCGTATTATTAGTGGACTTGCAGATATCATATTGGTAATAGAAGCGAAGGAAAAAAGTGGTACTTTAATTACGGTGGATATGGCGTTAGAGCAAGGGAAAGAAGTTTATGTGATTCCTGGAAGAGTGACAGATTCGTTAAGCTACGGCTGCAATAAATTAATCAAGCAAGGGGCAGGAGTTGTTCTTTCAGTTGCGGATTTTTTAGAAGAAATTAGAGAGACTTATGAGAGCATTTATAGAAAGCAAGAAGGTGTTTTTTCCAGAAATAGAAATGAAATGCAAGAAAATTTCTCTTTTGTTCATGAGGATGAGAAGATAATCTACGATATGATGGATTTCTATCCAAAATCCATGGATCAAATTGCCGTAGAGGTTGGTAAAATAAGGGAAATTTCCTTTGGAAAGCTTGTTGAAATTTTGTTAGAATTATGCATGAAAAATCTAATAATGCAAGTTAGCGAAGGACAATTTATGAGAATAAAATAAGAAGTTTTGCATTTTTTGGCTTGCAACCTTGAGTTTTATGGTGTATTATGGGTGCGATTGTATAATCTTTTTTTGATAAAAAATGAATTATGATTGTAGAAACGAAAATAAGTAAATTATAGTTGTATGAACTGTAATAACATCAAATATAAATCAACTTAGTATGGCATTATTCCATAGTAAGATTTTGTTATAGAATATAGGTTAGGGGAAATAAAATGGCAAAATATCTAGTAATCGTAGAATCACCGGCAAAAGTAAAAACCATTAAAAAATTCTTGGGCACAAATTATGAAGTTATGGCAAGTAATGGACATGTGAGAGACTTGCCTAAAAGTCAGATGGGTATCGATATTGAAAATGGTTTTGAACCAAAATATATTACTATTCGTGGTAAAGGTGATATTTTAGCAAGCTTAAGAAAGCAGGTTAAAAAAGCAGAAAAAATATATCTAGCAACTGACCCTGACCGTGAAGGAGAAGCGATTTCATGGCATTTATCTAAGGCGTTAAAGTTAGAAGATAAAAAAGTGTATCGTATCACATTTAATGAAATTACAAAAAATGCTGTCAAAGAATCTCTAAAAAATGCAAGAGAGATTGATATGGATTTAGTAGATGCACAGCAAGCTAGAAGATGTTTGGATCGTGTAGTAGGATATAAGATTTCGCCACTTTTATGGGCGAAAATTAAAAGAGGTCTTAGTGCTGGTAGAGTACAAAGTGTGGCACTTCGTATTATATGTGACAGGGAAGAGGAAATTAGTGCCTTTATTCCTGAAGAATATTGGACATTGGAAGCTACTTTAAATATAAAAGGTGAAAAAAATCCATTGGTTGCAAAATATCATGGTACAAAAGATGGAAAAGTTGATTTGCATAATCAGGCAGAAGTGGAAAGTATTATCAAAGAAATAGAAAAAGCTACTTTTTCAGTTTCTAGTGTGAAACGTGGGGAACGTATGAAAAAACCACCAGTGCCATTTATCACATCTACATTACAACAAGAAGCTAGTAAAGTATTAAACTTTACCACACAAAAAACCATGCGTATAGCACAGCAGTTGTATGAAGGGATTGACATCAAGGGAAATGGTACAGTAGGTGTTATCACATATTTGCGTACAGATTCTACTCGTGTATCAGAAGATGCTATGGTGGAAACAAAGAAATATATCGAAGAACAATATGGGGAAGAATACGCCGCTAACCAAGAGGATGATAAGAAAACAGGTAAAAAAATTCAGGACGCCCATGAGGCAATTCGTCCTACAGATGTTACTAGAACACCTTTTTCACTTAAGGAATCTTTAAGTAGAGATCAGTTCCGTTTATATCAATTAATATGGAAGCGTTTTGTAGCAAGTAGGATGACCAGTGGAAAATATGAAACAACATCTGTGAAGATTGATGCAGGTAATCATCGTTTTACAGTGGCAGCAAGCAAAGTGCTGTTTGATGGGTTTATGAATGTTTATACACAAGAGGAAGATGATAGCAAGGCAAGTGGAAATAAATTATTAAAAAGCATCAATGAAGAGACTCTACTAGAGTTAGAAAATTTTGATCCAGCGCAACATTTCACACAACCAACACCTCACTATACAGAGGCCTCTTTAGTACGTGCTTTGGAAGAATTAGGAATTGGACGACCTAGTACGTATGCACCTACCATTACCACGATCTTAGGTAGACGCTATATTACAAAAGAAAATAAAAATATATATGTGACAGAATTAGGAGAAGTGGTAAACCACATGATGAAAGAAGCTTTTCCAAGTATTGTCAATGTACATTTTACAGCCAATATGGAAATGCTATTAGACGGTGTTGAAGAGGGTGTTGTAAATTGGAAAACAATTATTGCTAATTTCTATCCAGATTTAGATGAAGCAGTGACACAAGCAGAGAAAGAACTAGCAGAAGTTGAAATTAGAGACGAATATTCGGGAGAAGATTGTGAATTGTGCGGTAGTCCTATGTATATCAAATACGGACCACATGGTAGATTCCAAGCCTGTTCAGGATTTCCAGAATGTCGTAACACAAAACCATATTTTGAAAAAATTGGTGTAGATTGTCCAAATTGTGGAAAAGATGTGGTGTTGAAAAAAACGAAAAAAGGTAGAAAATACTACGGTTGTATCGATAATCCAGAATGTGAATTTATGGTATGGCAAAAGCCTGCAAAAGAAAAATGTCCAACCTGTGGTGGTGTTTTAATCGAAAAAGGAAACAAACTTGTTTGTACTAGTGAAGGGTGCGAGACGATTCTAGATAGGGAAAAAGAATAAATAGTATCTGGATTCGCTAAATATAACGATTTTATATAGATAAGTCGTAACCGTACAGATATCTAGTAAATGATGTTAAAAACAATAAGTCATTCAATAATCAAAAAATGTACATTTCAACAAATTGGTTGTAATTTATAAAAAATTAAAATAATTCTCAGTAAAATCTTGATGAATATCACAAAAAGTGATACAATATTTAGACATTATAGGTATCAGAGAATTTGAAAGTAAGATGGGGAAGAAAAATGGGCAGTGTACAATTATTGGATAAGACAAGAAAAATAGGGAAATTATTGCATAATAACAATTCTAGCAAAGTGGTTTTTAATGACATCTGTGGTGTTATGAAAGAAATTTTAGATTCTAATGTTTTGGTCATAAGCAAAAAAGGAAAAGTATTAGGGATTGACAATGATGGATCTACAGAAGTGATTCATGAATTAATCAAGGATCAAGTAGGAGGTATGATTGACTCTATGTTAAATGAGAGAATGTTATCGGTACTTTCTACGAAAGAAAATGTGAATCTTGCAACATTAGGCTTTGAAAATACAGATGTTAGTAATTTATCGGCAATTATTGCGCCTATTGAAATTGCTGGAGAACGTTTAGGAACATTATTTATTTACAAATCTGGTAAATTATATGATATTGACGATATTATTTTATGTGAATATGGATCTACTGTAGTAGGTCTTGAGATGCTTCGTGCAGTAAACGAAGAAAGTGCAGAAGAAGCGAGGAAATTGACGGTTGTACGTTCTGCAATCAGTACCTTGTCTTATTCCGAAATGGAAGCGATTATTCATATTTTCGATGAATTGGAAGGTCTAGAAGGCATTTTGGTAGCTAGCAAAATTGCTGATCGAGTGGGTATCACACGGTCAGTTATCGTAAATGCATTGCGTAAATTTGAAAGTGCTGGTGTCATCGAGTCACGTTCTTCGGGAATGAAAGGAACTTATATCAAGATTGTTAATGATGTAGTGTTCGAAGAAATCGAAAAGTTAAAGAAAAATACCATGAGAAATATGATTTAACAAAGTTAATATAAAAATAGCAAGTTTTATAACAAGTATGTTGTAAAACTTGCTATTTTTTTGTTTTTTCATCTTGCACCATTATAAAAGATATGGTATACTTTGCAAGTATGACTAGAAAACACGTATATAGTTAACTATCGGTGCTCCTTTAACGCAGGAGTGGTAGGTTGGGATATTTCGATGTCTAAATATATACGGAGGAAATGTGAATTATATAGAGTGATTAGTTACTGTTCACACAGTACTATGCATTTACTGCATAGTACGTATGAAAATGATGAATCAATACAAAAATCCCATTGCCGCAGGCAATTTTAAATGGATTTTTGTATAGTTACAGGTCACGTGTGAACTGTAACAGTGATAATGAAGAGCCTATATAATACACCAAATTTAACCAATATGGAGGTAAAAACATGAGCGTTATTTCAATGAAACAATTACTAGAAGCAGGTGTTCACTTTGGACATCAAACAAGAAGATGGAATCCTAAAATGGCTCCTTACATCTTTACAGAAAGAAATGGAATTCACATCATCGACTTACAAAAATCAGTAGGAAAAGTTGATGAAGCTTACAATGCAATTTCTGAAATTGCAAATGCAGGTGGAACAGTTCTTTTCGTTGGTACTAAAAAACAAGCGCAAGATGCTGTAAAAACAGAAGCAGAACGTTGTGGAATGTACTACGTAAACGAAAGATGGTTAGGCGGTATGCTTACTAACTTTAAAACAATTCAATCAAGAATTTCTAGATTAAAAGCTATTGAAACTATGGCTGAAGATGGAACATTTGAAGTTCTTCCTAAAAAAGAAGTTATCCAGTTGAAAAAAGAATGGGAAAAACTTGAGAAAAACTTAGGTGGAATTAAAGATATGACTAGAGTACCAGATGCAATCTTTGTAGTAGATCCTAAAAAAGAAAGAATCTGTATTCAAGAAGCTCACAACTTAGGTATTACATTAGTTGGTATCGGTGATACAAACTGTGATCCTGAAGAATTGGACTTTATCATTCCAGGCAATGATGATGCTATCAGAGCAGTAAAACTAATCGTTTCTAAAATGGCAGATGCTATTATTGAAGCAAACCAAGGTGAAGCTGTTTACACAGAAGAAGACGTAACAGTAGAAGCTACAGATATGGAAGAAATTGCAGCAGAATAATAAATATAAGATTGATACAGTTTCCTATAGAGACTGTATCAAAATCTATGCTAATTCATAATGGAGGAAAATAAAATGGCAATCACAGCAGCTATGGTAAAAGAATTAAGAGAATCAACTGGCGCAGGTATGATGGATTGTAAAAAAGCCCTTACTGAAACCAACGGAAATATGGAAGAAGCAGTAGAATTTTTAAGAAAAAATGGTCAAGCGAAAGCAGAGAAAAAAGCTGGACGTGTTGCAGCAGAAGGTCTTTGCCGTATTGCAGTTAAAGATGACACTACAGCAGCAGTTGTAGAAGTTAACTCGGAAACAGACTTCGTTGCTAAAAATGAAGAATTCCAAAGCTTTGTTGCTGGTGTAGCAGTTCAAGCTGTAAACTCAGAAGCAGCAGATATGGACGCATTCTTAGAAGAAGCTTGGAATGAAAATGCAGAAAAAACTGTAAAAGAAGCATTAGTAGATAAAATTGCTCGTATTGGTGAAAACTTAACAATCAGAAGATTTGAAAAAGTTGTAGCTAGTGAAGGTTGTGTTGTATCTTACACACACGGCGGCGGAAGAATTGGTGTTTTAGTGGAAGCTACTACAGATGTTGTAAATGATGCAGTGAAAGAAGCATTAACAAACATCGCAATGCAAATTGCAGCACTTTCTCCTAAATATGTATCAACAGAAGAAGTTTCTGAAGAATACAAAGAACACGAAAAAGAAATTCTTTTAGCACAAATCGCAATCGACCCTAAAATGGCTGGAAAACCTGAAAAAGTTATCCAAGGTGCAGTAATTGGTCGTTTAAACAAAGAATTAAAAGAAGTTTGTTTATTAGAACAAACATACGTAAAAGCAGAAGATGGAAAACAAACTGTTGGTGCTTACGTAAAAGCTGTAGCAAAAGAAAATGGTGCAAACCTTTCAATCAAAAAATTCGTTCGTTTTGAAACAGGCGAAGGTATTGAAAAGAAAGTTGATGATTTTGCAGCTGAAGTAGCAGCACAAATCGCTGGAAACTAATTTTTAGCTATAT
>JAWXVD010000256.1:0-3050 GCA_044425705.1 Eubacteriales bacterium
TTTTATATAGATAAGACAGAAAAAATTAGCAATGATTTAGAACAAAATAGTATACAACAGGGTATAGGTGATAAGGGTGAAATCGTTGGACGTAGTAATGAAAATTGTTATTTGCCAATAAAGCATGTAAATAAGTTGTCAGCCGAAGAAAAGCAGGAATTGTTATTTCGAGTTGGCATTTTAAAAGATGATATCTCTAATCAAGTGATGGTATATGGTGTACAGGCAGAGAAAAAAGATGGGAAACTGCATCTTGGAGTACAGGGGTTTTATGAAGAAAATGAGCTATGTATGATAAGTCTATTGACACTTACAAGTTTACAACGATGCATTGCAGATGGAAACAGAGTCTATGTTGTAGAAAATCCCATTGTTTTTGCCAGAATAATAGAACTTGTAAAGGGGATGAAGAAGCATCAACGTGCTGATAGAATTGATGCTGTTACCATGATACCAGAACATCAAATGACAGGAGAAAAATTTGGAGTTTTATGTGTCAATGGACAACCTAATTTAGCAACTTTAGTAATGCTTGATAAATTAGCCAAAAACCATACGGAATTCCATTATGCTGGTGACTTTGATCCAGAAGGACTTATGATTGCCCAAAGATTAAAAAATCGCTATGGAGAACAGTTGAAATTATGGCATTATGGCGTTAAAGATTACGAGAAAAGCATGTCTCAAAAAACAGTAGACCAAACTAGAATGAAAATGTTAGAACATGTAACAGATTCTGATTTGATGACAATAGGAACATGTATTAGAAATAGTGGAATGGCAGGTTATCAGGAAAGCTTGTTGGATGAATATTTGAAAGATTTAGGTTACTGTTCACGCAGTACTATGCATTTACTGCATAGTACGTATGAAAATGATGAATTAGTACAAAAATCCTATTGCCGTAGGCAATTTTAAATGGATTTTTGTATTGTTACAGGTCATGTGTGAACGGTAACAGATTTAGGGGATAATTAATAAAAAGGGGGAATAATTACTATGAATCAAGAAGTTTTTTTAAGTGCAGATATTTTAATACCAAAAGAAGAGATTGATATGACCAAATGGAGTGTGGTGGCTTGCGACCAATATACTTCAGAACGTGAATATTGGGAAAAAATAGAAACCATAGTAGGGGATGAATTTTCTACATTAAAAATGGTATTTCCTGAGGCTTATTTAGAAGAGGGTGATTTCCATGAAAGAATAGAAGGTATTGGAAAACATATGAATTTAGCTCTAGAAAAAGATATTTTTCATACCTATAAAAATTCCTTTATCTATGTAAAACGTGTGTTAGCCAATGGACAAATACGTCATGGAATTGTAGGAAAGATAGATTTGGAATCTTACAATTACCAAGCAGGCTCAAAAACCTCGGTTCGTGCTACAGAAGGGACTATTATAGAGCGTATCCCTCCTAGAGTGAAGGTGCGAAATAATTGTCCAATGGAATTGCCACATGTTATGCTGTTAATAGATGATGAATCGAGGAATATTATCGAGAAAATTGCTATTAATGCAGATTCCCTTAGGAAAGTATATGATTTTGATTTGGTTCAAAATAGTGGAAGTATCAGTGGGTATTTATTAAATGAGGAATGTGTAGATATTTTAAATGAGGGGATTAGTCAGTTGGCAAACAGGGAAGCTTTTCAAGAGAGATATGACACAAAAGAAGAGGATGTATTATTATTCGCAGCAGGAGATGGTAATCATTCTTTGGCTACAGCCAAGAAATGTTATGAAAATTTAAAAGAAGAAGTTGGACTTGGTGCATTAAAAAGTAAGGCTAGATATGCCTTAGTGGAAGTTGTGAACCTACATGATGAATCCTTAGTTTTTGAACCCATACATAGAGTGATGTTTCAAGTGGATGTTCCTCATCTATGTGAAAGTCTTTGTAAGCAGTTTCAAATCAGTGAAACTAATGATTTGAACGACCATGACTTTGTAATGGTAACAAAGGATGGTAAGAAAGGTTTTCGGATTAAGGATGCAATATCTAATTTAGCAGTAGGCGATTTGCAAAAATTCTTAGATGATTATATGAAAAATCATGGTGGAATCATTGATTATATTCACGGAGATGATGTGGTGATTAGTTTATGTGCAGATAATAAGAATGCAGTGGGATTTTTGTTAAACTGTATGGAAAAAACGGAATTATTTAAGACAGTAATCGTAGATGGAGCACTTCCAAGAAAAACATTCTCAATGGGAGAAGCTTGTGACAAACGTTTTTACTTGGAAGCTAGAACTATTGTGTAAATAGTTTATATATCCAATAATTGACCATCTGTGGAAATAGTAGCCACCTGCCAAGGAATATATCATAATAGAAATAATATAGAATAGATATATAATTATGTGTTATGAAGAAAGGGAGAGCGTATATGTATTTTAAAGAAAGTAATGGATTCCCTCCAAATTTTTTATGGGGAAGTGCATCAGCAGCATACCAAATAGAAGGTGCTTGGTTAACAGATGGAAAAGGAAAATCCAACTGGGATGAATTTGTTAGAATTCCGGGAAAGACATTTAAGGAAACAACAGGGGATGTTGCAGTGGATCATTATCATCATTATATGGAAGATATCGCATTGATGGGAGAAATGGGATTAAAGACGTATCGTTTTTCTATTGCATGGTCGAGAATTTTTCCACAAGGCAATGGAGAAGTAAATGAAAAAGGGTTGGAATTTTACGACAATATTATTAACCAATGCATCAAATATCATATAGAACCTATGGTGACTATTTACCATTGGGATTTGCCACAAGCGTTAGAAGAGGAATATGGTGGTTGGGAGAATAGAAAAATTGTAGATGATTATGTGAATTATGCCACCACGTTATTTAAGCGATATGGTGATCGTGTAACATATTGGATTACCATGAATGAACAAAATATTTTTACTTCATTTGGATGGTTACAAGGGATGCATCCACCTGGAAAAATGAATGATATGAAGACTTTTTATCAAGTGAATCATCATGCGAATATAGCCCATGGAAAAAGTGTAAAAATACTTAAAGAAATGTATCCT
>JAWXVD010000257.1:0-3028 GCA_044425705.1 Eubacteriales bacterium
AATAGGAAAAATTCTGAAGGAGGAAAAGTAAAATGGCAAGAGTAATAAATCGTATGATGAAATATTGCAAATGATAGTGGCATCTACAACAGAAGAAGATTAAAATTAGAAAATCCCGATTTTGTGCAATTATCACAAAACGGGATTTTTAAGGTGCAAAAAATCAGGAAGTTAACATAAAATTTCTGGAAGTTAAGGTAGAATCGTAGGAGGATTGAAGAAATGGGGAGATGCAATCGAAAATGATTGCAAACCAAAAATGCAACCAAAAATGGTTGCATTTTTGGTTGGGGAGGAGTAGAATATAAGAATAGGAAGGAGGTGAATGTGAATGAATTATGTAGCACTTATTATAGATATTGAAAAGTCAAAAGGATATCAGACAGAAGAACGAATAGTAATGCAAGAATTTATGGTTAAGTGTGTAGAAAAATTGAATTTTCTTTTCCGTGATGAGATGAAATTTAACGTTGTGTTTAGTGCAGGTGATGAAATACAAGGTCTATTTCTAGATGTGACAAATGCAGTAATATATTTTCGATTATTGGAAATGTTGATGCGACCAATTAAGTTACGAGCAGGAATTGGGATAGGTGGATGTACTGTTATGATGGAAGGTGGAAGTTCTACTCAACAAGATGGACCAGCTTATCACAATGCACGAAAAGCGATTGAAGAGGTAAAGTTGATGAAGTTACATAGTCTTAGAATTCATTCAGAGATAAATAAGGAAAAGTCTGGAGATATACTAGTAAATCATTTGTTAAATACATCACTTCCCTTAAAAAATCAACAAATTTATATGCAGAATATAGCACAAGTGATTTACGAATTATTATATCCTATGGTTGGAAATTCGGAAATGTTATTCGAGTATGATGTAATTAAGGAGTTGATTGCTGTGAAATTCGAATATAGATTAGGGGCGAAAAAACGTGGTGAATATTGGGCACGTAATAAAGCTATGGAACGTGAAAAGTTGGAGAAACAACAATTATTTGTGATTAATCCTCTTTATATAAATGGAGAACTAGTCGAGCCAGAAGATATGATTATAGAAAAAAATGTTGCGAAAACTATAGCAGAGGTACTCGGCTGTAGTAGGCAAAATGTAGCTAATATTATGCGTAGAGGATATGTCTACAAAATACGAGAGTTAGATTATGTAGCATTACAAATGGCAAAAAGGATCTATGGAGGCGAAGAATGGAATTGATGATACTAGGCCATATTCTTGGAGATTTTTATCTCCAGAGCAATGAACTGGCTAAGAGAAAAGTTGAGGAATTACGGTATTTAATACTGCATGGTTTTTTCTACACACTTTCAATAGGATTAGCTATGTGTGCATTTAATAATGCTATCAAAACAATTATAATAATGCTAATAAGTATAATGATAGTACATATAGTTATTGATTGGATAAAAATCAAGTTAGAAAAAAAGTATATAGAAAATCAATGTGTGATATTTGTTATAGATCAGATAATTCATGTTGTAGTATTGTATTTGTTTGTGTATATAGGAGGCGTCAACACAGAAATCAGCCTGGACATGATTGGAATTATTGAGGTGATAGATATAGGAATCCTTATTTCAATATTCATTTGTTGGAAACCTGCATCAATATTTACAGCTTTGTTTATGCAGGAAATGTTACCCGATGAAGATGAACTTGTACAGAAAGAAAAAGTGAAAATTGGGGCATTAATAGGAAAACTAGAACGAGAAATTATTTTGCTATTAGGAATAGTGAGTCAATTTGGAGCAGTTGGACTCGTACTAACAGCTAAGAGTTTGGCTAGATATAAGCAATTAGAAGAACAAAGCTTTGCTGAAAAATATCTCGTAGGAACGCTGGTAAGTACATTAATAGCAGTGCTGTGTGTTATAGCTATTAATGTAAGGTGATTACAAAAAATAATAGTAGTATAGTCAATATCCATAATGCTTGCACCTGTTTGTTCGAACTCAGCATTTTTGCCACGCTTATGTGATAATTAAATTGAACATGTGCGGTAATCCAAGAGGCTTGTTTTTCGTCGATAAAAATATCGTGATACAAAAGATTATTCGTGACTATAAATTAAAGGAACTTTTGGGATTATATTTTTCAGAACGTGACCTTGGACTTTTTTTAGATTTAGCAACTTATTCTATCATTACAGAGAAAAATGTAGGACAATATTATCCGGACTATGCGTATAATCATCCTTTGCTTTCGCCAAATATGAAGGTTTATAGTGATTCTACTGTTTCGGATTTTCTACAATATGGATATAAGAAAATAGGATTTATTCTTGATAGAGGTTATTTTAGCAAGAAAAATATTGAATATATGGATGAATGTGGGTATAGTTTTGTTTTGATGATAAAGGGAATGGCTTCATTGGTAGAAGAAATAGTTTCTGAAAAGCTAGGATCCTTTGAGTAAAAACGTGTACATGATATGGAATCATATGGATTTTAAATTGCATTATGATGAAGTCAGTATATCCCTTGTGCAGAAGAATTACTAGCTCGATGTGAAAATGAACTATCCGTCCAATAACATAGTTCATTTTCCACTTGTCAAACACAACAGATTTTGCTATGCTTTACCCAAAGCATAAAGTTCTTAAATCATTTCGATAACATTCTATTATCAATTCTAAGTTAATCAGAACCATTCATGCTTTATTACTCAATAATAATAGCAGGATATGGAACTAGATTTAGATGCGAGATAGATCACGTGAAATCAAGAGAAGCATCCTGCGAATCACACTTCACGGAGGAAGAAAATGACAACAGAAGAACATGTAAACACTAGCATTCTCGAACAGAATGCTGCACAAAAATGGAACGAACTACAAATTAGTAATGACTTTATCTTTAACAAGTTGATGCAAAACCCGAAGATATGTAAGCGCGTATTAGAGATTGTACTGGAAGTAAAGATCGACCGCATTGAATATCCACAGACTGAGAAGTCTATGAAGATGACGAAAGATGGAAAAGGTATACGATTAGATGTCTACGTAGCAGA
>JAWXVD010000258.1:0-3017 GCA_044425705.1 Eubacteriales bacterium
ATAAAGGAGAATACTCACATGAAATATTTTTTAGACAGTGCTAAAATTGATGAAATTAAATTTGCTTATAATACTTTTGGAATTGATGGTGTTACAACTAACCCTCGTCATATTATGACAAGCGGAAAACCATTTCTTGCTGTTATCAAAGAACTTGCTGATTTTGTAAAAGAAGAAGGATTAGAAGGTGTCGATAAATTCCCTATTTCTGTAGAAATCAACCCACATCTTGATGATGCTGATGAAATGGTAGCAAAAGGAGTTGAAATTGCATCAATTTGTGAAAACTTCGTTATCAAAATTCCTTCAACAGAAGCAGGCATCACTGCAGCAAGACGTTTAGAAGGAAAAGGAATTCGCACCAATGTTACATTAATTTTCTCACCTTCAGGTGCTATATTACCTGCAAAAAATCATTCCTTATTCGTTTCACCATTTATCGGATGGAAAGAAGCAAATGGAGAAGATTGCAGACAATATATTTCTGATATTGTAACTATATTTAAAAATTATGGTTTTTATGGTAAAACAGAAATCATCTGTGCTGCTGTAAGAACACCAAAACAAATTGTAGATTGTGCTATTGCAGGTGCAGATATTGTAACTTGTGGACTTGATGTATATAAAGATTCTATCAAACATCCATTTACAAACCAAGGCTTGACACTTTTTAGAGATTCTTGGGATAATACAATTACAGAATAAAATGCTAGTTTTTGTATATACGAAAATTACTAAAAAACAAAAACCTCGTATTCTTTTATACGGGGTTTTGTTACACTATACATATAACTTAATATTTAATAGAAAAAAGGTGTAAAATAAATTATGAATATCTTAAAATTAAACCCAAATCCTGTAGATTATATTATCGACGGTGGTACTCTAATCAATGAATTTTTAAATCTAGATGACCACAGTACACCTTCTCAATTATGGGTGGCCTCACTTTTAGAAGAAAACTTGCCCAATGGAAAAAATGGACTTTCCACAATCAATATAAGCCCTGCTATTGCAGAATCATTATCTATACAAAATGCTCCATCAGATGAAAAGGAACAAGTGATCTTATTCAAAGATGTGATAGCTTCTAAGCCTGATCATTTTTTAGGAAAATCACATGCCGACAAATACGGAAACTCCTTAGGTATTTTATTAAAACTTTTAAATTCTAAAGACCGATTGCTAGTACAAGCTCATCCTACTCTTGCGCAAGCACAAGAATTTTTTGGTCCTAGTGCACAAGGTAAAACAGAAGCATGGTATGTTTTAGCTACTTCTGAATCTGCTAGCTTATATATAGGATTCAAGAAATTTGTCACACGAGAATATTTCGAAGATTTAATTGAGCAACAAGATACAGAAAAAATATTAGATTGCCTACACTGCTTTCCTTTAACACCAGGAGATATTATTGTTGTTCCTGCCAATACTCCTCATGCTATGGGCGGTGGCAGTCTTGTCGCTGAAATCCAAGAACCAAGCCCTATTACCTTACGTGCTGAATGCATTCGACCAGATGGATGTGTTATGCCTAGGGAAAGTTTACATTCAGGTATCGGTGTTAGCAATATGTTAAATTGTTTTGATTTCACTACTAGATCAGAAGAAGAAACTCGCAAAACATTCTTCGTTGATCCCATTGTTTTAAATGAAAATGAATCTCAAATCATGCCTACAAACATGGATTCTTTCTTTGGTATGCATGAAATCACTTGCAAAACTTCTTATGAAAAAACTAACTCCTCCTTTGTTGTTGGATTGGTACTAGATGGTGAGGGTACTATCACAAGCAATGGCCTTACACAAACAATAAAAAAAGGTGAAGAATTCTTCATTCCCCACCTCGTAACTTCTTATCAATATAATGGAACCTTAAGGCTGATCGAATGTTATCCACCTAAAGCTTAAGGATTATTGAAGTTATCCACAAATACTTTTTGCCACTACAACCATTCTTTCCGTCGTATCATACCCTTTACAGGTCACCAGTGTCAGTAAAGAGTCACCATATTCTGGGTCATTCTCTGTATCATAGTAACTATATGTTTTACAATTCTCTATAAATTCATCAAACTCTTCTTCATTACTGGCATTGATATAATTATAAAATTCAAAATGAGGATTATTCACCCCTACATCCACCACAAAAGCATACACGATTTCATATGTCTGCTCCTTTGTTAAAGTATCAAATTGAATGGTTTTATGTTCTTCCCAATATGTTTCCGAAGAATACTTTAATAAATCTGCAAACATAGAACCATTCCCCATATTGTGACCATAAAGGATAATATTATCACTTCTTGGCGTAAAGGTGCTATCCCAACTAGCAAAAATCGTACCACCAATAGAATAATCACCATTAAAATCTTTATGCAAATAATACTCTGCATCTTCTGGTGTATGCATTACAGGATAATTGATTTCTGTATCTGCAATAGAAATCCAACCTGCCAAATCACTATTTTCCTTATATAGCTGCGTAAATTTTGACAATATTACATCTTCCTGAGATTCCTCAGCTTCTTCATCATTTTCCACATCTCTCTCATTCATGGTATCTAATAAGCTTTGTTGCAATTTTTCATCTTTTATTTTAATCAGTGCAATGATACCCATAATGATAACACAAACCGCCAATCCAACTGCACAGCAGATAAATACGATCCTTTTTGTTTGCTCTTTCAAGTACTATACCTTCCGTTCTTGTTTTTTTCTTGTAAATATCATACCTACAGCAAAAATGCCTATTAAGAAAATCAACAATGGTGTATTAGAAATATCGCCTGTTTCTGGAATATTCACAGGATTGTAAATATGTGACCATTGTGCTGTCAATACTATATTTTCAGACGGCATGGTAAATGTTTCATTGGCTAGATAAACTTTTCCCGTAGCAGAATCCAACCATCCTGTAAATATATAACCATCTTGTAATACCGTATTTGATTTTACCGTAACCACAGTACCTGATTGATAAGATTCCACTGAAGGTAGGGAACCTTTTCCACCAT
>JAWXVD010000259.1:0-2995 GCA_044425705.1 Eubacteriales bacterium
TTCACTAATAGCTTTTTCCAAATCGCTAATCAATTGTGTTTGTTGTGCTAATTCTTCCTCATAAGCCTCTATCGCCTCTTGTTGGGTAGAAATATCCGACTCATAGGCTGTAATCTCTGCTTGTTTTGTCTGTACTAACAACTCCAACGAAGCCTCTTCTTCTTCTACAGAATCTTTCGCTAACTGCAATGTTTCTTCTTCTATCAAAAGTGTTTCTTTACAAATCTCAATATATGACACATTGGCTTGATATTCCTCCAATTTATTTCGGTCATATTCCGACAACATATTGACATAACTAGCCTTATTCAACAATTCACCAAAACTTGTTGATGAGAACATAATTTCCAGATAAAAACTATCTCCTTTTTCATAAATAAACTGTACGCGTTCTTTCATTTCTGCATATTGCTCTTCTTGCACAATCAACGCTTCTTCCAGCAATTCTTCTGTTTCTTCTATTTCAGCTTCTTTTTCTGAAATAAGACTTTTCAACTCTGTGATCTTTTCACTTATCTCTATTAAACTTGCATCCAATTCTTCTACGTAAACTTCCAAATCATTTTTCGACGCTTCTAAGGACGCCACCAAATTCTCTATGTCAGTTATTCCAGCTTGCAACGCGTTTTTTTCTTCTTCTGCCTGTTCTATTTGTGCTTCTTTTTCCTTAATACTCTCTTCAATTTCACTAGTCGTAGTTGCCTGCACGCCTGTATCAAGTGTACAAAAAAGAAAAATGCAGCACAGCAAGATTCCTAATAGTCTTCTCCACTTCTTCATTGAAATAACCGTAACTTTCTTACACATGTAAATGTTTTCTTACTGTGTTAATACTTCCAAAAAATCCAATTCCCGCTCCTAATACAATAGAGACAGGTACTAATACTGTAAAAATAGTTTCCACAGGCAAAAATTCTAACAAGGTTGCCAAGGATGCAAACTGGTCTGTAATGTAGTAAATACACTCGTTATAAAGAAAATAAATCGCTCCTAAAGGTATAATAGATCCAATGACTCCAATTAAGATTCCTTCTACCACAAAAGGTGCACGAACGAAAAAATCTGTAGCTCCAATATATTTCATAATGCCAATTTCTTCTTTTCTAACAGAAATACCAATCATGACTGTATTGCTAATCAAAAATACAGATACTGCTAACAATATCACAATAATCGCCACAGAAACGTAACCAATTAATTTGTTTACACCGCTTAATGTGGTGGCCGTTATTTCTGAACGGTTTACTTGACGAATTCCTGATACTGATTCTAAATAATTTACCAAATCTGCTTGCAATGCTACATCTGTCAAATAAATCTCATAACTTGCAGAATCTGCTAACGGATTTTCTGTAAATCCATCCGCGTACTCACCTAAATAATCAACTTTAAATGTTTCCCATGCCTCTTCAGCAGATATATAATTAATCTTAGATACTTCTGTCCTTACCTTAATCAATTCCCCAATTGCTAAAATATCCTCTTCTTCTAAACCTTCATCAAAAAATACTGTGACAGACACACCTTCTTGTGCTTCCTGTACCATATTTTGAAAATTCACAACTACGCTGTAAAACAAGCCAAATAGAAACAAACAAGCACTAATGGTTGCTATAGATGCCAAAGAAAACCATTTGTTTCTAAAAATATTAATAATTCCTTGTTTCAATGTATAAAAAAATGTACTAATCCTCATTGCTATAACCACCTTTTTCTTCATCACTAATTATGACACCCTGTTTCATTGTAATGACACGTTTCTCCATGGCATCTACAATTTCACGATTATGGGTAACGACAACTACTGTTGTACCGTTTTGATTAATACTTTCTAGTAGTTTCATGATTTCCCATGAATTCTTAGGATCTAAATTTCCGGTAGGTTCATCCGCTAGCAAAATCGGAGGACGATTAATAATGGCTCTAGCCACCGCAACTCTCTGTTGCTCTCCTCCTGATAATTGTTTTGGTTTCGCCTTATATTTTCCAGCCAAACCAACTATCGCCAATACCGCTGGTACATTTTTCTTAATTTCTCTATTGGGAACTTGTGTAATTCTTTGGGAAAACGCAACATTTTCATATACATTTCTGTCTTTTAATAGCCTAAAATCTTGAAACACTACTCCCATATTTCTACGAAGCATAGGAATATTTTTTCTTTTTATTCTACCTAAATCTTTGCCATTCACATAAATATTACCTTCTGTGGCTTGCAATTCTCGCAATAATAATTTAATTAATGTGGACTTACCCGAGCCACTATCACCTACAATAAAAACAAATTCACCTTTTGTAATGGTTAAATTAATACCATTTAATGCTGGTGCACCTGTTTCATATGTCTTGGTTACATTTTCTAATACGATAATATTATTTTCATTAATTTTCTTAACCTTTGTGCGTCTACCAAATATCACTGTTTTATCTCCTAATATTCAAATGTTTCCATATATTTCATATATTTTACTACCATAAGTGCAATTTTAAATGTAATTGCATCTTCAAAGACACGCAAATCTAACCCTGTTGTCTTTTGTAATTTATCCAAACGATATACAAGTGTATTTCTATGGATAAATAATTGCCTAGATGTTTCCGAAACATTTAAGCTGTTTTCAAAAAACTTCATAATTGTTGTTAATGTTTCTTCATCAAAATCATCTGGACTCTTTCCACCAAAAATTTCTTTGATAAACATTTTACATAGTGGAATCGGTAATTGATATATTAATCTCCCTATTCCAAGTTCAGAGTATGCTATGATACTTCTATCATCGAAGAATATTTTCCCTACATCAAGAGCCATCTTCGCTTCTTTGTAAGAGCTACTAACCTCTTTCAATTCTTTCACTATTGTACCATAAGAAATTCTAACATCCAATACTCCTTCTTTTACCAAAAAATCTTGGAAGTGAAGTGCGTAATTTTCTATATCACTATTATTATCGTTATAAGCTAATTCTTTTACTACAATCACATTATTTTCATCTAC
>JAWXVD010000073.1:0-16808 GCA_044425705.1 Eubacteriales bacterium
CATGGATGAGATTACAAAAAAGTTACATGAGGGATTAAAATACTCACAAGGTAATCTTGGCACAACAATGTTTATTTATAATGAAATAGGGTTGATTCATAGTGGTGGAAACGCCCCAGATTGGGATCAAGCTATAGCGGCTTTTAGAAAATCATTAGATTTTAGGGAAGTTTACTATAAAGGAGATAACACTTTTATTGCGCGTGGAAAAGATAATTTAGGGCGTGCAATGGCATTAGGGAGACAATGTAGTGATGAAACTGAAAGTCTGTTAAAAGAGGCATTGGTAACTCACAAAAAATATTTAGGTGAAGCACATCAGGATGTTGGGAGAAATACTTTTAACCTTGGATTATATTATTTATACAAAGCAATTCCTGATTATGATAAAGCAAAAAAGAATTTTTTAAATGCAAAAAAAATTTATAGTTGCTTAAAAATATCGGAATCAATTAAACTACAAATTAAATATTGTGATGATAGATTAAAGGATGTATATGATGGAATACGAAATAGTGAATCCAATGAGAATGAATTTAGATAATATATATGCTAATCTGCTTTTATTATATCATTTACATAATGGGAAAACATCTACGCAAATACTAGAACAACAATATAACAGTATCACTTATTATTTGTAACATTAGTGTAACAGCAAGTGTGGTAAGAAATGAGAAAATCTTGGTGAAATCAAGGGAAAACTAATTGAAAAACTTTGTGACAATTACTTGACACCATAGGGAATTGAGGAAGGATGTACGATTAAAATAATCGAAATTATCCAAAAACAGTTAAATAAGGGTGTTGATGTGACGGTGGTTGCTGATTTGTTGGATATGGAATTATCGGAGGTCGCTAGGATTCGGGTATTGTTAGAGAAAATGGAAGGTGCATCTAGTAGGGAAATAGCAAAAATATATCATAATTAGTGTGGTTTATGAATGGAGGAAGAAGATGAAACGAGTTAGAGTATTAGCAAGTATGTTAGGTATGGTGTTATGTTTGGGCGCATGTCAAAGTGAAGAAGTAATAGAAGAAGTAGCTGTGGTTGCAGACCAAGAGGTGGAAGAAGTAACGGCTGAGGTAGAAGAGGTGATTGAGGAGGAAATTGAAAAAGTAGAAGAAGCAAGTGTTGTAGAGACGATAGAGGATGTTGATCAATCAGCAATGGCAATTTTACCAGATACAAAATTAAGTGAAGAAGAACAATCTCTTGTTGGGCTTTGGGAAGCAGAGGATGGTTGTATTCTAGCAATACGGGAAAGAGGTCATAATGCCAATGAAGATGAATTTTTTGAATTAGATGTGATTTTGTATACCACAAGGATAGGTGAAGCGTTAAAGGAAGAGTATGGTGATGGAATGTGGATGAAAATCACTCGTGAAGATGGTAGTAGTTTTACGATGAATGAGGATTCTTATGTGATTGCAGACGCACATCTCTGTCCTACGGGAGATGACCCTAGTAGTGTGGACTGGGCAACATATGAAGTGACTTATGATATTGCAGACGATTGTTTGAAATTAACATATGATTCTCCGCAATTGTTTGATTTGGGTACTTTTTATCGAACAGATAAGGATATTACAGAAGCAGATTGGGCGTATTATTATAATTTACATCCAGACAGGGATGTAAATTATAAATAGGTTGCAATGAAATTTTTTAACTAGGAATTTGTTTCTTTCAATCAAAGTAGTCAGTTTTGGGCAAGTTTTTAATCATGAGTTGAAAAATAAAAGTTATCTACGGCAAATAAAGACGGAAATTTATGCAAAATTAGTCCTAAAAAATTTGAGGAATATAAGGTAAACTAATTCTAACTAAGAAAATAGAAGAATGAGAGGATAGAATAGTGGATAAAAGAAAGAATATACTACATATTTTTACAGATCAATTACGATTTGATGCTATTTCAGCACATAATAATCCTTATATTAAAACACCAAATTTGGACCGTTTGATAGGGATGGGTGTCAGCTTCCAAAATGCCTATACACCTTCGCCAGTTTGTGTAGCAGGACGATGTGCCATGATTACTGGTTTGTATCCAGTAAAAACAGATTGTTATAGTAATGATAGAATGCCAGAGGATGTTCCAACATTTATGCAAGTTTTGACGGAAAATGGATATCGCACCCATGGAATTGGAAAATGTCATTTTACTCCTGATGGCAATGCACTTCGTGGATTCCAAACAAGAGAACGTCAAGAAGAGTTATCGCCAGAAGCGTTAGAGAATGAACCATATTATCAAGAATTGGTAAAACAAGGATATGATTATACTTATGAGGCACATGGAGTGAGAGGTCCTATGTACTATATTCCACAGCCATCTAGATTGCCAAGCCATTTACATCCAACTAACTGGATTGGTGATAGAACAGTGAAATTTATTGAAGAAAATCAAGATGCACCATGGTATCTATTTTCTAGTTTTATTCATCCACATCCACCTTTTGCACCACCTGTACCATGGCATAAACTATATGATCCAGTACGTATGCCATTGCCAAAACATACTCATGACGATAGCAGTATGCAAATGTTGGTAAATAAAATTCAAAATAGATATAAATATCGTGATATCGGTATGGATTTAAATTTAATGAGATGCATGAAAGCATATTATTATTCTTGTGTATCATTTGTAGATTATCAAGTAGGTAGGATTATAGAAGCACTTGAAAAGAGTGGTCAAATGGATAATACCATGATTGTCTTTACTTCAGATCACGGCGAACTGTTAGGTGATTACCAATGCTTTGGAAAACGTTCTATGCATGATGCAGCAGCAAGAATTCCTTTTGTTGTATATGAAAAGGGAAAATTTGAAGGTGGTAAAAAAGAAACCACACCAGTAAGCTTGATTGATTTAGCGCCTACTTTCTTAGGTGTAGCAGGAATTGATGCATCATCTTATGAAATGGACGGTATTGATATTGCAGCAGGAAAGCATGATAGTGTTTATTCTATCTTTTCTTGTTATCAAGAAGCGGGAAATGGTAGCGTAAAACATATACCAGAAGCGTATAAAAAGGATAGCAAATTAATGAAAGCAGCTTTTGGAAACTATATGGTTGTCAATGACAAATGGAAATATATTTATTCTGCTCCCGACCAAAAAGAATTTTTATTTGATAAACAAGTAGATCAGGAAACTAGAAATTTAGCTGGTGTTCCATCTTGCGCTAACATACAGGCGGAATTAAAGGCTGAATTAACATCTTATTTAGAAAAAGAAGGATTAAGTTGTTTGTGTAAAGATGGAGAATGGATGGTATTCCCTAAAATGGAACTTCCGGAAAATCCAGACAGTGGATTGATTACACAAGAAATTAGTTGTGAATGGTATGATGAATCATTGCCAGGGTATAAAAGTTAGAAAGAAAAAGATTGAAAACAATAGAGATTAAGTGTTACTTTTTACGGCGTAGCCGTGAAAAAGTAACACTTATAGGTTGACCGCCATTGTTTTTTCAGTGTTTTCACTTCACGATTTACTATAACCATGTTATGATAAATATATTGTTAAAGTTCGTATGTGAACTATATGATAGACAGATTAGGTGTTCGTAGAAAGTGTGGGTATGGAGATGAAGAAATATTTTAATACGCAAGGAATATGTAATCCAACAGAACATTACATGGTAAATTTAGAAACACGCTTAGAAGAAATAAAGGAATTGATTGATAGAAAACAATATTTTACTATAAATCGAGCAAGACAATATGGTAAAACAACAACTTTAACAGCTTTAGAAAAATATTTGAGAAACGAATATGTTGTGGTCAGTTTAGATTTTCAGAGCTTTGGAAATGAAAATTTTCAATCAGAAAGTATTTTTACAAGTGCTTTTGTGAAAGCATTGCTAGGTAAATCAATAGATTTTCCTGATGTTGTGCAAAAGAAATTGAGACAATATATGTATGAAAAAAATAATAGATTATTTGATTTGTTTGTTATCTTGAGTGAGTGGTGTAAAGAATCTGAAAAACCTATTGTTTTGATGATAGATGAAGTAGATAGTGCTACTAACAATCAAGTGTTTTTGGACTTTTTAGCACAACTTAGATATCATTATCTACAAAGACAAAAGGGAGAGGGTCTCACCTTTCATGCTGTTGTTTTAGCAGGTGTATATGATATTAAAAATATAACATTAAAAATACATCCAGATAGACCTATGAAAACAAATAGCCCATGGAATATTGCAACAAATTTTGATGTTACTATGAGTTTTTGTGAAATGGACATTATAAGAATGTTGTACGAGTATGAAAATGACCATCACTTGGGAATGGATGTAACGGAAATTGCTAAACTTATCTATGAATATACTTCGGGTTATCCATTTTTAGTATCATGTATTTGTAAGTTGTTAGATGAGGTTGTATCTAAAAGAGTAGAAGATAAAAAAGCAGCTTGGACTAAGGTAGGATTTCTGCAAGCTATTAAAATTTTATTGGAAGAAAATAATACCTTATTTAGCTCCTTGATTCATAAGATAACAACTATTGAAAGTTTAAGAAATCTTATTTATTCCTTGTTATTTTCTGGGCAAAGTATATATTATAATCCAGATGATGAGCTAGTAGCAGTTCTTATTATGTTTGGTTTTGCTAAAGTAGATTTAGAAGGTAAGGTTATTATTGCAAATAGGATTTTTGAAGTGAGATTATATAATTATTTTATTGCAAAAGAAATGCAAAACGATATTATAAAAATTTCACTGGTAAAGGAAAAGAATCAATTTGTTCAAAATGGTCAATTAAATATGGAATTGATTCTCGAAAAATTTGTAGAGTACTTTACAGAGGTTTATGGAAATTCTTCTGATTCTTTTGTGGAAGAACAAGGGCGAAAATACTTCTTATTATTTTTAAAACCAATTATAAATGGTGTGGGTAACTATTATATTGAATCTCAAACAAGGGATATGAAAAGAACAGATGTGATTATTGATTATCTCGGAAAACAATATGTGGTAG
Organism: Eubacteriales bacterium; assembly: GCA_044425705.1. Classification (GTDB taxonomy): domain Bacteria; phylum Bacillota; class Clostridia; order Lachnospirales; family Lachnospiraceae; genus JAWXVD01. The sequence continues at coordinate 4,997 of JAWXVD010000073.1, forward strand.
AAATGAAAATCTGGCATGGTGAAGAATATAATAAACGAGGTGAGGTACAGTTATTAGATTATCTGGATTATTATAGGTTACAAGATGGATATATGCTTAGTTTTAATTTCAATAAAAATAAACAAATTGGATTAAAGTGTGTAGAAATAAATGGAAAGAAAATAATGGAAGCAGTTGTATAACGCATAATAAAGAAGAAGGTAGGGCATTAGGTTGAAAAATAAAATTTTTCACACGTCACGTAGTGACGTTGCAATTCTGTCTCTTCGAGCCAAAGTTGCCAGACTAAGAGAAAGGGATGGTTATTAAAATGATAACAAAGCATGAAAATACAAAAAATCCGATTTTGCCAATTGATGTACATATTCCAGATGGAGAGGCACATGTAATGCCAGATGGAAAGCTGTACATTTATGGTAGTTTGGATTTACCAGGAAATGAGTATTGTAGCCCCGTCCATAGGGTGGTTTCTACAGCAGATATGAAGAATTGGGAGATTCATCCAATTGCTATCGATGGGGAACAGCTAAAATGGAAAGAAGATATTGATATCAGTATTTATCCAGATTTTACAGATGAACCAGACACACCATTATGGAAAAGCATTGTCGAAAATTTAAATTTGCCACAAAATGATGATGGAAAATTCGAAGTCAACGAAAAAGGTAAGAAATTATTATTTGCACCTGATGCAGCATATCATAATGGAGAATATATTTTATATTTTTGTACCAATGATTCAGAAGAGGGGGTGGCGTTTTCTGATAAACCAGAAGGACCATTTACGAATCCCATTAAATTGCCATGTCGAGGCATTGATCCTGCAATCTTTATTGATGAAGATGGAAAAGGATATTATTACTGGGGACAATTTTATTCCCATGCAGTTGCACTGAATGAGGATATGATTTCTTTTGCACAAGAAAATGTGAAAAATTGGGTATTAACAGAAGAAGAACATTTCTTTCATGAAGGATCTTCTATGCGTAAGATTGGTGATACCTACTATGCAGTTTATGCATGTATGGAAAGAGGAAAGCCTACTGCATTAGGATATGCCACATCAAAGTCGCCCTTAGGACCATTTACTTATCAAGGTATTCTTATCGATAATGATGGGGCTGACCCTGAAACATGGAATAACCATGGTTCTATTGAATGTTTTGGCGGACAATGGTATGTTTTTTATCATAAAAGTAGTAGAAATGGTAGAAATTTCAGAAGATTATGTATTGAACCAATTACCATTAACGCAGATGGAACAATAGATGAAGTACCTATGACATCACAAGGCATTGGAGCACCATACAAACCAGGTGAAGAGATGATGGCATATGAAGCTTGCCAATTTAAGGGGAATCTATATTTAGATGTGGATAATCAATATGGTGAAGCATTAGGAAATATTGCAGATGGTGACAAAGCTTATTATCGTTATGTGAAAAATGAACAAGCATATCAAAGTGTTTCTTTTACTTGTGAGGGAAGTGGAACCATTGCAGTGTTTATGAATGGACAACTATGTGGTACTTATGAAATTGTAGATGGTGTACAAACTACAGATGAATTTGTGGTGGAGGCTGGAACATACGAAGTGATGTTGCAATTTAGTAGCCCTAGTAATATGAAACTGAAGAAGTGCGTCATGAGAAATTGTGGGATGTTGGATAAATAAGGAAAATGAAATTTGACTATAAGACGATAGAAAATAAGTATCATTGTACATAGAATCCAAAGTTCCTTCATATAGATAGTAAATAAAATATCTAGAAGGAAAGATTGTAGATATGAAAAAATTATGTTTGAAAAAAACGATAGCTATAAGTACTGTAATTTGTTTATGTTGGAGTAATATGTTGGGGATTCCATGGACAATAGAAGTGATAGCCCGAGAACAATGTTTGGAATCGCAGATAGTGGATACATATTGGCTAACAAATGATACCACAGGTTTAGAAGAGGACACATCAACCTTCCATGCTATATCTGAAAATCAACTTTATGCTAAGTCTGCGGTATTATTAGATGCAGAAAGTGGGAGAGTCTTGTATGCGAAGAATGGGCAAGAGGAATTGCCCATGGCTAGTACTACAAAAATTCTTACCTGTATTTTAGCATTAGAGAATGGAAACTTAGATGATGTTGTTACATTTTCACAGTATGCTGCATCCATGCCAGATGTACAATTAAATGCAAACACAGGAGAGTCTTTTTATCTAGGTGATTTATTATATTCCCTCATGTTAGAATCTCATAACGATGTTGCCATGGCTATTGCAGAGCATGTTGGTGGTAGTCAGCTAGAGTTTGCAAATATGATGAATGAAAAAGCAAAGGAGATTGGATGTGAATCTTCTTTTTTTGTGAGCCCTAACGGATTGGATAGTGTGGGAACCTATATAGATGAAAATGGAAATGAAGTGGAAAAGGTGCATAGTACAACAGCAGAGGAACTTGCACTGATTATGAGATATTGTATTATGTTATCGCCTCAAAAAGAAAAATTTTTAGAAATCACAAGAACTGCTAGTGCTACATTCAACAACATTATTATAGAAGAAGATGGTTCCATTGTCACAGGAACAAGAAGTTTTTCTTGTTATAATCATAATTCTTTTTTATCTATGATGGAAGGAGCACTGTCAGGAAAGACTGGATTTACCAATGATGCAGGATATTGTTATGTAGGTGCCTTAGAGCGAGATGGAAAAACGTTGATTGTAGCCTTGCTAGGATGTGGATGGCCTTACAATAAAACTTACAAATGGAGCGATACTACATTGTTAATGAATTATGGTCTTGATTATTATGAATTTTATGATTTTCAGGAAATAGAAATAGAAAAGGATGTGTTCCAGCCGATTTTAGTATTAGATGGACAAACAAATCAGATTGGTGAATTGTCACACGCTTATGTTGATATAGAGGAAGATGCAGAAGGAATAGATGAAATGGCAAGAATAGACGGTATTTTATTGCAAGAAGGTGAGCGTGTTGAGGTGGTATTTGATGTGGAAGAGGTATTAGCAGCCCCTGTTGAAACTGGAAAAGTGGTGGGAACTCTCACATATGAAATTGACAATAGGATATGGAAAAAATATCACATCTTCTTAACAAATAGTATAGAAAAAATTGATTTTCGTTGGTGCTTTATAAAAGTATTGGAAATATTTTATATATAATTATAAACCAATAGGCGTAAAATATAAAAAATAATGAAAATAATCTTTTTCTTTATTTAAATTTATGTTATACTTTAGTCTGTACGAAAAGAAAAAAAGAAACAATCTTTTCGTCAAATAAGTTATTCTTTTAATTAATATAAAATGGAGGGCTTAAGAATGAGTACTATTACACAAGCGAGTCAAAGAATTGGATCTTTACTCGATGAAAACAGTTTCGTTGAAATTGGAGCACTTGTAACAGCAAGAACAACTGATTTTAGCATGAAACAAACAGAAACTCCTTCTGACGGTGTAATCACTGGTTACGGAGTTATTGAAGGTAATCTTGTGTATGTATATAGCCAAGATGCTACTGTATTAGGTGGTAGCATGGGTGAAATGCATGCCAAAAAGATTACAAAAATCTATGATTTAGCTATGAAAACAGGAGCACCTGTTATCGGATTAATCGATTCAGCTGGACTTAGATTACAAGAAGCTACAGATGCATTAAATGCATTTGGAGAAGTGTATTTAAAACAAACACTCGCTTCAGGAATTGTACCACAAATCACAGCAGTATTTGGTAACTGTGGTGGCGGACTTGCTGTTATTCCTACTTTAACAGACTTTACGTTTATGGAAGAAAGCAAAGCAAAATTATTTGTGAATGCACCTAATGCATTAGCAGGAAACACAACAGCAAAATGTGATACTTCTGCAGCTGCATTCCAAAGTGAAGAAGCTGGTATTGTTGATGTTGTTGCAGATGAAGCAACAATCTTTACACAAATCAGAGAATTAGTTTCATTTTTACCTTCAAACAATGAAGATAATGATTCTTACGAAGATTGTACAGATGATTTAAACAGAGTATGTGCAGACCTTGAAAACTGTGTAGGTGATACATCTATCGCACTTTCAACAATTGCAGATGACAATGTATTCTTCGAAGTAAAAGCAAACTATGCAAAAGATATGGTAACTGGATTTATTAAATTAAACGGTGTTACTGTAGGTGCTGTTGCTAACCGTACTGAAGTGTATAATGAAGAAGGCGAAGTTACTGACAAATTTGAAGCGCAGTTATCGTCAAAAGGATGTGAAAAAGCGGCAGAATTTATTACTTTCTGTGATGCATTTGAAATTCCTGTATTATCTTTAACAAATGTAAAAGGATTCACTGCTACAAAATGTTCTGAAAAGAAAATGGCGAAAGCAGTAGCGAAACTTACATATGCATTTGCAAATGCAACAGTTCCAAAAGTGAATGTAATTATTGGAAAAGCTTTCGGAAGTGCTTACGTTGCTATGAATTCAAAATCTATCGGTGCCGACATGACATTTGCTTGGCCAAGTGCAGAAGTTGGAACAATGGATGCAAAATTAGCAGCTAAAATCATTTGTGATGGACAAGGTTCTGATGCAATTGATGCTTGTGCTAAAGAATATGCAGAACTACAAAACAATGTAGTAAGTGCAGCTAAGAGAGGATATGTTGATACCATTATCGATGCAGCTGATACAAGAAAATATGTAATCGGTGCTTTCGAAATGTTATTTACAAAAAGAGAAGATCGCCCAGCTAAAAAACATGGTACAGTATAAGAATGTAAGATACTGGTGTAAAAATAAAATTTTACACGAGCTGTAAGAAAGGAATGACTATTAAAATGAAAAAAATATTCTTAGTATTAGGCATGATTACCTGTATGTTAGCTATGAGCGCATGTGGAAATGCAGTAGAAGAATCTACCTTTCTATTGACTGAAAGCGAAGCAACAGAATGGGGTGCTGGATTAGTCGGCTCCTTAGATGAAATTGTTGCTAGTGGCACACAAGCTGATTACGCATCTGATGCAGTAGCAGCGGCAGCTTTAGAAAGCTGGAGTACCGCGCTTGTAGATATGGGTGATTACCAAGGAGTTGTTGCAAGCTCAGCTACTATGAGTGATGATGGCGCAACAATTTTAATTGAAATTGAAGGAACAAAAAGAAACGCAGATGTTACAATCATCATTGATGCAGACTATGCATTATCAAGTGTTTCTGTAAATCCAATTTATAGCTTTGGGGAACAAATGCAAAAAGCTGGATTGAATACTTTGATGGGTATGGGTACTGTATTTACAGTTCTTATCTTAATTAGTATTGTTATTGCAGGCTTTGGATACATTCCTAAAGTATTAGAAACATTTTCTAAAAAAGAAGTAAAAGAAACTTCAGCAGCACCAGTAGCTTCAGCACCAGTTGTAGAAGCTGTGGAAGAAGATCTAGCCGATGATTTAGAGCTAGTAGCTGTTATTGCGGCAGCCATTGCAGCAAGTGAAGGAGCAGCATCTGCAGAAGGATATCAAGTAAGATCGATTCGCAGAGCGAAAAGAGCGTAAGATAAGTATATAACTAAAAATTAATTGAATGAACTCATAGGAGGAATATTTGATATGAAAAATTATACAATTACCGTAAACGGAAACGTATATGATGTAGTAGTAGAAGAAGGCGCATCTACAGGTGCAGTTGCAGCTCCAGTAGCAGCAAAAAAAGCAGCTCCAAAAGCAGCTCCAGCTCCAAAAGCAGCTGCAACAGGTGCAGGTAGTGTTAAAATTGAAGCAGGTGCAGCTGGTAAAGTATTTAAAATTGAAACTAGCGTAGGCGCAGTTGTTAAAAAAGGTGATACTGTTTTAATCTTAGAAGCTATGAAAATGGAAATTCCAGTAGTTGCTCCAGAAGATGGAACTGTAGCTAGTGTTGATGTGGCTGTAGGTGATCCTGTAGATGCAGGTGCTTTACTTGCAACATTAAACTAAAAAGAATGTTTGTGTAGAACACAGACTTTTTTAGAGATGTAAATTGCATTTTCTAAAAATTCAGTTCAAATTCAATAGGAGGTCAACGTAGATGGAATACGTAGCAAATACACTAAGTAACCTATTACATCAAACTGCATTTTTCAACATTGGAGTTGGAAATTATATTATGATCGTAGTAGCTTGCATTTTCCTTTATTTGGCTATTGCAAAAGGGTATGAACCACTTCTCTTAATCCCAATAGCATTTGGTATGCTGCTTGTTAATATCTATCCAGATATTATGATGCACCCAGAAGATGCTTCTAATGGCATCGGTGGCTTACTGTATTATTTTTATTTATTAGATGAATGGGCGATTCTACCTTCTCTTATTTTTATGGGAGTTGGTGCTATGACTGACTTTGGTCCGTTAATTGCTAACCCAAAAAGTTTCTTACTTGGAGCATCTGCACAGTTTGGTATCTTTGCAGCATACTTCGGAGCTATTGCTTTAGGATTTAATGATAAAGCAGCAGCAGCTATCTCTATTATCGGTGGAGCTGATGGCCCTACTTCAATTTTCCTTGCAGGAAAATTAGGACAAACAGAATTACTTGGTCCAATCGCAGTTGCAGCATATTCTTATATGTCTTTGGTACCAATTATTCAACCACCAATCATGAAATTACTTACAACTGAAGAAGAAAGAAAAATCAAAATGGGACAATTACGTCCAGTATCAAAACTTGAAAAAATTCTTTTTCCAATCGTTGTTACAATTATCGTATGTTTAATTCTTCCTACTACAGCACCACTTGTAGGTATGTTAATGCTTGGTAACTTATTCAAAGAGTGTGGAGTTGCAAGACAACTTACAGACACAGCATCAAATGCGCTTATGTATATCGTAGTTATTTTACTGGGTACATCTGTAGGTGCTACTACTAGTGCAGAAGCTTTCTTAAATGCATCAACACTTAAAATTGTAGTATTAGGACTTGCTGCATTCTCATTTGGTACAGCAGCTGGTGTTTTATTTGGTAAGTTAATGTGTAAAATAACTAAGGGAGCTGTAAACCCATTAATTGGTTCTGCTGGTGTTTCAGCTGTGCCAATGGCAGCCAGAGTATCACAAAAGGTTGGAGCAGAAGCTGATCCTTCCAACTTCTTGTTAATGCATGCTATGGGGCCTAACGTTGCCGGTGTTATCGGTACTGCAGTAGCAGCCGGAACATTTATGGCTATTTTCGGAATTATGTAAATTTAATAGGAGGAAATAGGAAATGTCAGAACAAGTAAAAAAACCAATTGGTATTACTGAAACTATATTACGTGATGCACATCAATCTTTGATTGCAACTAGAATGCCTACAGAATTTATGCTTCCTATCTTAGACAAGATGGATAAAGTAGGATATCATTCAATTGAGTGTTGGGGTGGTGCTACATTTGATGCATCTCTTCGTTTCTTAAAAGAAGATCCATGGGATAGACTTAGACAGTTAAAAGCTGGTCTTCCAAACACTCCACTACAAATGTTATTTAGAGGACAAAATATCTTAGGATATCGTCCATATGCTGATGACGTAGTAGATTATTTCGTACAAAAATCTGTTGCAAATGGTATTGATGTAATCAGAATTTTTGACTGCTTTAACGATCTTCGTAACTTACAAGCAGCTGTTAGCTCTACAAACAAAGTAAAAGCACAAGAAGGAAAAGGCCACGCACAAGTAGCTCTTTCTTACACATTAGGTGATGCTTATACAATGGAATATTGGATGAAAATGGCTAAAGATATCGAAGAAATGGGTGCAGATTCAATCTGTATCAAAGATATGGCTGGTTTATTATTACCTTACAAAGCAACAGAAATGATTGCAGCTATGAAAGGTGTAACAAAACTTCCAATCCAACTTCATACTCACTACACATCAGGTGTTGCTGGTATGACATACATGAAAGCTGTAGAAGCTGGTGTTGACGTAATCGATTGTGCTATGTCTCCACTTGCTATGGGAACATCTCAACCTGCTACAGAAGTTATGGTAGAAACATTTAAAGGTACAGAATATGATACAGGATATGATCAAAACTTATTAGCTGAAATCGCTGATTACTTTAGACCATACAGAGATGAATGTCTAGCTAACGGATTATTGAATCCAAAAGTTATGGGCGTTGATATCAAAACTTTATTATATCAAGTACCAGGTGGTATGTTATCAAACATGGTTTCACAATTGAAAGAACAAAACGCTGAAGATAAATACTATGATGTATTACAAGAAATCCCACGCGTTCGTCAAGATCTTGGTGAACCACCACTAGTAACTCCTTCATCACAAATCGTAGGTACACAAGCTGTATTTAACGTATTAATGGGTGAAAGATATAAAATGGCTACTGATCAAACTAAAGATGTATTACGTGGTAAATATGGTGTAACTGTAAAACCTATGAACCAAGAAGTTATTGATAAAGTTATTCCTGGCGAAGAAATTATCACATGTCGTGCAGCTGATTTAATTGAAAATGAATTAGATAAATTAGAAGCAGAAATGAAAGAATGGAAACAACAAGACGAAGATGTATTATCATATGCATTATTCCCTCAAGTTGCTACAGATTTCTTCAAATATCGTCAAGCGCAACAAGAGCAAGTAGATATGGAAAAAGCTGATACAAAAAATGCAGCTTACCCTGTATAATAAAGTCTAAGTTTGAACCCCCATGAGAATCATGGGGGTTTTTTGGTGCTTGCTAGTGTTAGAATTAAATGTAACATTTAAATAAAAAACAGAATATCAGAACAGAATATTTCTAGAGATAATGATAAAAATATGATATTATGAGCATACTAACAAAACTAAAACATGCAGTTTCGGGCATATCGGTAAAACTAAAACATGCAGTTTTGGGCAAATTAAAGAAACTAAAACTTGCAGTTTTGGGCATATATGATAGAATAATAGTAACACGAGAGGAGTTTAGGATATGTTAGGAAAACCATTTAAAAGAAAAATTTATGATAATATGCTAGAATGGAAAGAACAGTCCAATGGAACAAGTGCGTTACTAATTAAAGGAGCAAGACGAATAGGAAAATCTACAATTGCAGAAGAATTTGCAAAAAATGAATATGAAAGCTATATTTTAATTGATTTTTCCATTGCTCCGAAAGAAGCACATCAACTATTTGCAGATTTATCAGATTTGAATTATTTATTTTTGCGATTACAATTAATATATCATGTAAATTTAATAGAGCATAAATCAGTTATTATATTCGATGAGGTTCAAAAAGAGCCTTTGGCCAGACAAGCAATCAAACATTTGGTGAAAGATGGACGTTATGATTATATTGAAACAGGTTCACTATTGTCAATTCGTAAGAATATTAAGGATATTGTAATCCCCAGTGAGGAAACACGTCTAAATATGTTTCCTATGGATTATGAAGAATTTAAATGGGCTATGGGAGATGAAACCACATTTCCATTACTGAAGACTGCTTTTGAGCAAGGGATATCATTGGGAGATGATATGAATCGCAGAATGCTTCGAGAATTTCGCTTATACATGTTGGTGGGTGGAATGCCACAAGCAGTTTTAGAATATATAAACACAAATAATTTAAGTATGGTAGATAGAGTAAAAAGAAATATCTTAGAATTATATGCCGAAGATTTTAGAAAAATAGATTCTACAGGGAAAGCTTCGCTTTTATTTGAAGCAATACCTGCACAGTTGAGTAAAAATGTATCTAGATATCAAATTTCAAGTGTGATAGAAAATGGACGAGAAGGGCGTGTAAGAGATGTTATTGCAGACATGCAAGACTCTATGACAGTATATTTATCTTATCATGCAAATGATCCAAGTAGTGGAATGTCATTACACAAGGATTTGACAAGATATAAAATGTTTTTGTGTGATACAGGCTTATTTACTACATTGGCATTTAAAGATAGAGACTTTACTGAAAATATAATATATGACAAATTACTTAGTGATAAATTAGGTGTAAATCTAGGATATTTATACGAAAATGTTGTGGCACAAATGTTACGTGCTTCTGGAAATGAATTGTATTATTATACTTTTCCAAAAGTATCCTCTACACACAATTATGAAATAGATTTTTTATTAGCGCGAAAGAATAAAATATGTCCTATAGAAATAAAATCATCAGGATATAAAGTTCATCCATCGTTAGATGAATTTTGTGGGAAATTTTCCGAACGAATCGGAGAAAAATATGTAGTATATACTAAAGATTATAAAAAGGAGAAAGGGATTCATTATCTTCCTGTATATATGATTCCATTTCTGTAAAAGAGATTGCACTGATTGCACTGGCACCTTTGTCTGTATTGCCTGAAGCACAAAGAAAATAAATCTTTAATCAAATTACGGTGGCAGACCACTTGAACATAATATTTAGATGTATTACACTAAAGAAACAATATACTTCTTGGAAGGAGGAGTTCAATTATGGGCAATATGATAAATACTATAGAATTTATAGATTCTATGGAAGAGTTATTACCATTACCAGTGGGGGTATCTGGATTTAAAGATGCTGTAGAAAATTATTATTATGTAGATAAAACATTATTTATAAAAGAATTAAGGATGAAACGTGCAGAAGTTACCTTAATCACACGTCCTAGAAGATTTGGAAAGACCCTGAATATGAATATGCTCCGCTGTTTTTTTGAAAAGACAGAAAAGAGTAATCAGTACCTCTTTGAAAATCTTAATATATGGAAATGTGGGGATAAACATACTTCCGAACAAGGAATGTATCCTGTGATTTTTCTGACATTGAAAGATGTGAAGTTTGCTAGCTGGGAAAAGACTTTTGAAAATTTGAAAGGATTAATAGCAAAGGAATTTGATAGGCACAGTTATTTATTGCAAAGTGATTATTTATCCAAGAGAGAAAAAGTTTATATAACGAAAGTTATTCACAGTGAAGTGGAGCTTGTAGGATTAACGGATAGCCTAAAAAATTTATCAGAATCTTTACACAAACACCATAAAGTTCGTCCGATCATTTTACTTGATGAATACGACATGCCTATACAATCAGGCTATAGCAATGATTTCTATAAAGATGTAATTGAATTTATGAGAAACTGGATGTCGGGTGGGCTTAAAGATAATGAGAATTTATCCTTTGCTGTGATAACAGGTATTCTTAAAGTAGCACAGGAGAGCATATTCAGTGGGCTGAATAATCCATCAATTTGCACTATTTTTGATAAAAATTATAATTCTTACTTTGGTTTTACGGAAGATGAAGTGTTAGAGATGGCACGATATTATGAGAAATCTGAAAAAATGTGTGAAATTAAGCAATGGTATGATGGTTATAATTTTTCAAATGTAGAGATTTATAATCCTTGGTCGGTAATTAATTATTTTGCGGAAGATTGCCAGCCTATGTCATATTGGATGTCAACCAGTAGCAATGATGTGCTAAAAAAGATGTTAAGTGAAACTAATTATGAGGTAAAAACAAAGTTATATAACTTAATGAAAGGCCAAGAGGAATCTGTAACAATAGACTTATCTATTGTCTATCCAAATTTAGAAATGAATCCAGAGAGTATTTTTAGTCTTTTATTATTAACAGGCTATTTAAAAGCGGTGAAGACTCTTGCATATAACAAGGTTATGGCAACGTGCGATGTTACTATACCGAATTATGAAATTAAGACAGTGTATCAAATGGAAATATTATCTTATGTAAAAGAGCAATTTAAACTTACTGCAACAGATGATATTGTACGAGCCATCATATATCATGATACAGAAAAGCTAAATATCTCTTTGCATAACTTTATG
>JAWXVD010000260.1:0-2970 GCA_044425705.1 Eubacteriales bacterium
CAATGATATTGTTGCTACAATTATTGAAAAATTTATCAATCACAAGGAATAAAAAGGTCACATACGAATAGTGATGTTTTGAAATGGAGTTAATTATGTCGAAAAAGAGAATTTTTATTAGTTCAACAGGAAGAACTGGTACACAATTTTTTGCAAAATATTTACGAGTAATGATTGAAAATTCTGTGTCATTGCATGAACCTGGAACACCTTGGTTTTCCAAACCAAAACAATTATTTGGTCAAATAAAGGATTATGGATTATATCACCTATCAATCGGACAAGGCAAAAATACACATTCTATGTATAAATTAAGTCGTGATTATATAGCAGGAGATATTACAAAAGAAAAAGCTTGTGAAAATATTTTATCCATTAATCGTACTGTTGACGCATTATGCAAAGAAGATATTATAGTGTATTCTTCGGGACATATTTATGGTTTACTTGGATTATTAGATCAGGTATATGATGATTCTAGATTTGTATTTATCATTCGTGATCCCAGAGAATGGATAGGTTCTGCTATGAATAAAACAGAATATAGTTTATATGGACCTATTGAAATACTTTTCAGAAAAATCAGCTTACAACCTTCTTGTTTCAAGAATGATCCATATAGTGAACAATGGAAACAACTGTCAAAATTTGAGAAATACTGTTGGTTTTATCATAAATTAAATGAAAATGCGATACAAGAAATGAAAGATAAGAAAAACTTTGAAATATTCAAATATGAAGATATTTTTCTATCGGAGAATAAAGCAGAACATTTTAAAGCAATGTTAGATTTTGCTACAGAGTTTGAATCGGGGAAAGCCATATGTCACTACCAACCAGAGCTAATTGATAGAAGAGTTGATTCTAAGAAATCTTCATCTACTTGGGAATCTTGGACTCCTGAACAGGTACAAATCATGATGAAACATTGTGGTTATATGATGAAAGAGTTTGGATATGGACAAGAAGAAGCTTGGTTAAAAAAAGTAGAACAAAGTGTGAATATATAAAGTTCTCACATGATACTTAGATATGATATTAATCAAAATGATAAGCGGCAGAAAAATATCATTAATATAATAAATCGAAGCAATAGACGGCAGAGAAAATGTCATTAACATAATAAATCGATGCAATAGGCTGCAGAGAAAATATTATTAACATAATAAATCGAAGGAGATTTACATATGAAGATACTGATTGCCAGTGATTTTTACAAACCCACGATAAATGGTGTTGTTACTTCTATATTAAATTTAAAAGAAGGGCTTGAATTACTGGGACATGAGGTAAGAGTACTTACCTTGTCAACAAGCATAAAAACCTACGAAGAAGATGGAGTATACTATATTAGTTCTATCAATGCAGAAAAGATATATCCTGATGCTAGATTCACCATTCCTAATAAGAAAAAAGCAATTGAGGATATTATAGAATGGGGACCAGATGTAATTCATACACAAAATGAATTTAGCACATTCTTTATGGCAAGAATTATTGCAAAAGAACTATCCATACCAATAGTACATACTTATCATACTGTATATACGGATTACACACATTACTTTTTTAAATCAAAAAAAGTAGGTAAGACCGTTGTATTAATTTGTACTAAATTATTAGGAAGAAGCGTAAGTACCATTATTGCACCAACTGAAAAAATTTATAAGATATTAAAGCGATATGGCGTAAAATGTCCAGTTACCACCATTCCTAGTGGTATTTCATTAGAAAATTTCTATGTGGAGATAGATAAAAAAGAATGTGAAGAGATAAAAAGGAATCTTCGGATTCCAGAAAATCATCTTACCTTACTTTCTGTTAGTCGAATCGGAAGAGAAAAAAGAGTAGATGAGTTGATTCAATACATGAAGCGACTAAAGGGAGAGAATATTTCTCTTGTGATTGTAGGGGATGGACCAGAACGAGAGAAGTTGCAAAGATTAGTAAAAAAATCAGGTCTGTCAAACCAAGTCAAATTTACAGGTATGATTGCACCTAGTCAAGTGCCTACCTACTATAAAATGGCAGATTTATTTGTCTCGGCTTCAACTAGTGAAGCACAGGGTTTAACTTATATCGAATCACTTGCAGCAGGAACGCCAATATTATGTAAGCAGGATGACTGTTTAGATGGTGTTTTAGAAGAAATGAAAAATGGTTATGCGTTTATAAATGAAGCAGAATTTTTACAAAAATTGGAATATTTTAGAAAGCATGCTGATCATAAGGCACTTTCTAGGTATGCAAAAAATATACAGACAAAGTATGCAAAAGAAAGTTTTGTAAATAGTGTTTTAAATATTTATGAAACCAATACTAGAGAATCAGAACGACAACGGAGCAAGGTAGCAAAGCTTGTTGGATACTTATATCAAAGATGTAGACTAAGCTAGTTCTAGTTCTAGTGCTAGTTTAGGGTGACGTGGATGAAATACATATAGTTAAAATGGGCGCTTTCGCTTAGATAAAAACATAGCAGTACTAACGCTTGTAATGAACCACCTAAAAGTTAGATTAGAAATTTAACAATGAGTAGTGGTTCAGGAACCAAGCGTAAGTGCTGATGTTTTTATATACCATTTAAACTATATGTATTTCATCCACTGTTGCGTAAAGGGAATTTAGTAAGGGCAAAGGCAAGAGATAAAGGGAGTGGTTTGTTGTAATTTAATAAAAAATTCCTTTATTTTAAGTCTAGGGTCATGTAGAATAAAGGGTATTATACGTGGTTGATGAGTGATATAGTTGTGATAAGAAGGAAGAGGAATTGATGGATAATAGAGGAAGAAATAAAAATGTAAATGCAGGTGTTAGTAAGAGTGGAAATAAAAATGTAAATGCAGGTGCTAATAAGAATGGAAATAAAAATGCAAATGCAGGTGCTAATAAGAGTGGAAACAAAAATGTAAATGCAGGTGCTAATAAGAGTGGAAATAAAAATGTAAAAATATGGGCATCAATTAGTGG
>JAWXVD010000074.1:0-16623 GCA_044425705.1 Eubacteriales bacterium
GTCTTTGCCTCTTCACAGTTTTGAAAACAAAATAGTAATCAACAAAAACTTTACTCAAAGAACATGTTATCCACATAGAAATCATTGAAGTCTTTATCCATCGATAAGTTGATCTCTTCTGCTGATTGTGCAATTTCAATCATTTCTTCTCTTGGTGTATCTTGGAAAATATATTGAATGGCTCCCTGCAACGATGTATTTCCAACCGTTTCTATTTTATCTAACAATTTTTCTGGAAACAAACCAATACTTACGGCCTTTTCTTTATCAAGATTAAATCCAAAACCACCAGCCATATAAAGATGTGCAATATCATCATATGTGATGCCCATTCTTTTAATCAAGGTTTCCACACCTGCTCGTACAGCTGATTTTGCCAATTGAATTTCTCTCACATCCTTTTGTTCAAAGATAATTTCTTCTCCTGCTGGAGAAATTGTAATAGGATATCCATCATCAAAATACTCTTCATCTAGCAATCCTGTATCATCTACTAGTTCGCCTTTTACAAGCTCCGCTACAATTTCCACTACACCTGTTCCACAGATTCCAACTGCTGGTTTATTGCCAATGGTTTCATATTCCATCTTTCCATATACAAGAGTCGCTCCACAAATTGCACCTGGAACACCACCCATTCCACAAGCGATATTTCCACCTTCAAAAGCAGGGCCTACAGCAGTAGAGGTAACAAGTATTTTATCTGCATTTCCAATTGCCATCTCTCCGTTTGTGCCTAAATCTACTAGCAAATTGTATTCTTTACTCTTCATCATATGATGAGCATAAATTCCCGAAACAATATCTGCCCCCACATAGGTACTAATGCCAGGCAATAGTACAACTTTTGTCTCTGGAAAATCTCCAGTATCAAAAATTTCCTCAAAAGATTTTTCTATTAATCCAATATCTACCGGTGTAAATGGTACCACACCCAAGGTTTCACAAGAAAATTCCATTAACAAATGTCCCATAGTAGTATTCCCTGCAATGACGATGGTTGCTAGCTTTTCTTTTGGAATATTATATTTTGCGGTCAAATGATGGATACCCTCTAATAAATCCTTTTGAATAGATTCACGAAGTTCTCTTCCTTTTCCATCATTAGAAGCTTGTATTCTACTGATTACATCTCCACCGTACATTCTTTGATGATTGATTGTAGTGAAGGTGTCAATTACTTGTTTTGCGTCTGTAGCCACCAATGAAATAGCAATAGTAGTTGTTCCAATATCAATCGCCAAACCAAACTGTTTTTCATCTTCTATATTTACAACAAGATCTTGTCCCTCATTGTCTACTCCAAGAACTTCAAATTCTTCTTCTTGATCTTGCAATAGGGCAATGCTACAGGCTTCCTTTGGAAATGCTTTACAAGATAGACGATATCCTTCTGCTAGTTCTTCTTTTGAGAAATATTTTTCGTCAAAGGTTGTAATCGGAAGATTTCCTTCTATCACCTTCACCTTGCATTTTCCACAAGTCCCATGACCACCACAAGGTGCCGATAGATAACCTCCATGTCGAATAAAAGATGCTAAAATACTTTCTTGTTCTCTACAAGAAATTTCCATTAATTTCTCTTTATGATTTCCGTAAACTACAACCATAGTATCTGGTACATTTCTTTGTGAACATGTAAGATTTGGGCATGTTCTACAGTCATGCTCCAATCGGAACATAGACGTATCATCTGTGATACCAAACACTTGACAGTTAGACTTTAATGGATCTAGCATATATCCGCTTGTAATATCCATTTCCAAATTGATATTGGCTTCTGTCATTTCAAATGCAATTTTTTGATACGTCATAGGAATATCAACAGGTGCTTCATAACGGTGGCGAATTCCCACCTGTCGTTTTTCACATTCTTCTCGCACCATTTGCAACAAATCTTTCTCCATAGCAAACACACAAATATCTGCCAAAGAATCCGCTAACATACCTTTTACGCAATCACCTTCTGCAAAATATGAATTACTCAATTCACTGGCTTTTTTTCCAATGGTTACAATAGTATAAAGCGCTTTGCTGCCTGCTGGCAATTCATTCTCAATTCCATGATTGAAAGGAACTTCTCCAAAAGCAATAACTGCTTTTAAATCTAATGCTTCCATCATAACGGGATATAGTTCTTCATATTCCTCTACTATTTCTTCATAAAGTGGACTATCTTCATAACATTCCATTTTATCAAATACTGCTTTTCGATCTATTTCTATATGTAAGTTTTTATTTACAACAATATCTCTCATGATGCAACCACTCCCTCTCGTACAAAAAAGAGGATATCAAGAACAAGATAACTTTGCTCTTCATATCCTCTTCTAGAGTACCACTAATAACATCCAACTAAATGTTTGTTACCATTACGTATATCAATTATTTACTTACTGCTTCTTTTGCTTTTTCTCCACAGCTTGCTGCATCTGGTGTGTAGTAATCAGCTCCGATTTGATCTGCAAAGCTTTGATTAACTGGTGCTCCACCAACCATTACTATATATTTGTCACGTAAACCTTTTGCTTCTAATTCTTCAATAACACCTTTCATGTTAGGCATTGTTGTTGTAAGAAGTGCTGACATACAGATAAGGTCTGCACCTGATTCTTCAGCTTTTGCGATGAATGTTTCACCATCAACGTCAACTCCAACGTCAACAACATCAAATCCAGCACCTTTTAACATAATTGCTACAAGATTTTTACCGATATCATGTAAATCACCTTTTACAGTACCAATAACCGCTGTACCTACAGGTTCATTTCCTACTTCGACTAATTTTGGTTCAAGAATTGCTAAACCAGCGTTCATAGCTCTTGCTGCTACCAATACTTCTGGAACGAAAACTTCATTTTTTTTGAATTTTTCACCGATAATCATCATTCCGCTTAAAAGTCCTTCGTCTAAGATCACTTTTGGATCCATGTTTTCTGCTAACGCTTGTTCTACTAATGCTTTTACATTTTTTGCTCTACCTTTTTGTAGTAATTCTGACATTTCTTCAATAATTGACATCTTAAATACCTCCACAATATTCATAATATAGTGTTGAGATTTCATCTATCTTTTGATAATAAATCTCAACTTCTAGGTGAAATATCTCCTCACCTCTCGTTACCAATTAACTTAATATCAGTATATCACTTTTTACACATAATTTTATGATTTTTTTTAGATATTTTGTAGTTTTTTTAGTCCTTTTATGGTATAACTTATTTAACTTTATTTTACAATAAAATGATTACTATCAGATGGAGATTTTTATGCAACCTTATGTATATTCAATAATAGAAAAAGAACAATTAGAAGAAATGATTATTGCCTTTCAAGCCTGCACAGACTTACCTGTTCAGGTGATTGATGAACATGGAAATGTGATTCTATCAAAGGGAAAATCTATTCATTTTTGCAGAGAATTCCAAAAACATTTACCTTCCAACGACTCTTGCGAAGTTGTTCATATGAAGGCAAGTCAGAAGGCAATCTCTTTAGGAGAGACCTATATTTTTTCCTGCCATGCTGGATTGAATCACATTGTCTTTCCACTCATCAATAAGGATGCTTTATTCGGCTCAGTATTAGTGGGACCTTTTTTAATGGACGACCCCGATTCTTTGCTAATTCTTGATATTGCAAAACTATATCATATTCCCACACCCTCCTTATTGGAATTATATGAAACATCCACAGCGATTCCAATTGTGCCCCCTAATAAAGTAACACAAATCAGTCGTTTACTATTCTACCTACTTCGTAGCCTATTGCACGATAGCAGAGAACAGTTTATTACTAATCAACACAAACTGCATCAACAGTCAAGAATCAACGAATCCATTCAGATGTATAAAAATAGTGGCTCTACCAATACCACTGCTTATCCTTATGAAAAAGAGCGCTTGCTCATCACCAAAGTAAAAACAGGAAATGTAAATGAGGCCAATGGTATATTAAATGATTTGTTAGGATATGTACTGTTTTCTGGTGGTAATCACTTGGATACCATCAAGGCACGTTCCATCGAGCTTTGCTCTCTTCTTTCACGTGCTGCCATCGAAGGAGGTGCTCCAACGGACCACTCCTTAATACTCAATAATGAATTTTTAAAAAGTTTAATCACCATTGATAGCATAGATGATTTATGTATTAAATTACAAGAATGCGTAGAAACTTTTTCGGAAAGTATGTTCATCCGTACTGCCTCAAAAAATAACGATATCATTCAAAAATCTGCGGCCTACATAGCCAAAAATTTTACAACTACTTTAACCTTAGAAGAAGTAGCCAGTCACGTACACTTAAATCCTGCTTATTTTTCTACTTTATTTAAACAATCCACTGGTTCTTCTTTCAAAGAGCATTTAAATATGGTTCGTATTGAAGAAAGTAAACGACTCCTTGCCAACACCGAATATTCCATTATTGATATCGCTACTGCGGTGGGATTCGAGGATCAAAGTTATTTTTCTAAGGTATTCAAAAAATATACTGGTTTAACACCAAAACAATATCGTTAGCCTCCTATTGGTCAGCAATATGATAGGTTTGATTTACTGCGATGAATTAATTCTTGAAATCTACATATCAAAAAGGATGAGAACCAACAATTCCACTAATATGGAATGTTTGTTTCTCATCCTTTTTTGCATCATTTTATCTCTCAAATCTCTATACTATCATTTACATTCAACTTATTTTTTTGCGATAGCTGCTTCAAAACAAGCTGTCAATTCTGCCGTATCTGGTAAAATACTGCTATATTTTACCTCTCCATCTACACAGATGGTAGGTACTTGTGTTGCTCCAAGTTTCATCATACAAGCAACGCCTTCTTTTTCTTTAATTTTATGTTCAATAATGATCACTTTATCTTTTACTGGTTCTGCTGCCACACGAACTGCTTCCATATTGTATTGACAAGCAGCACATGATTCAGAATCAAGTGTGATACAATCAATAATTACTTTTTCTTCTGCATTATAATCAGGCAATTCATAAGTAACACCATCCATTACATTACCACCATCAAAAATATCTGCAATATCACCATGCACTGTTTTTGTAACAGCAATTACATTGTCTTGTGGTGTTGCATATGGCATATCACAGCCTGGCGCAAGGATAAACCCTTTATGACCACCAATTTGCATACATTCTTGTGCATCTTGCATATTATCATAAGGTGTACCAAACAACATTGTTAAGGTTAACTTGATGTTACCGCCAACTGACACATTGTATTTTTTTGCAGTATCCACTACGAATTGTAAATCACAGTTTTCATCTACCGATAAGTTATCGCAGTGAATTTGACACATGGGTTCAATATTTCTTGTAGCATCACCACAAACGAACATTGATCCTAATTTTCCTCTTGAATGAATATAGTCAAATACTTTCGCACAGTAAGGTGCTACAAATTCTTCAAAGTTGCTAGGTGAAATTTGAGATGTCATAGGGTCTACTAAGGCCACAATATCAACGCCAGCATCTATGTACATTTTTGCTGTTTGAATCGCAACTTCTTGACAGAATTCCATAACTGCTTCCACTTCTTCTGGTTCATCCATCATATCATAAAAGATATCAGTTCCTTTTAAGTGAAGTGCCAATGTAAAAGGTCCTGTAATCAAACCATACATAGCAATTTTATCACCAAATTTTTCTACTAATCTTCTAGTAGCTGAAAGCACCATTGGAAAACGTCCGTCTTCTTCTGTTGGAATTTTAAGATCTTCTAATTTTCCACCTTCTTCTAAAATATGAGTAGAAACCGCTGGTGGATTTTCTTTTGCGTATGTCAAACCGCATCCCATTGCTTCTGCTTCTAATTGTAAATCAAACATGGTAGGCATACCGTCTGGATTGTAAACTTCAATTGCTTTACTAACACCTTCAACGATTAACTCTTCTGATTTGAAAAAACTTTCACAATCTGTGCCAATTAAACTAGCTGCATGACAACCTACAAATGGTACCCAAGGGATTCTGTCTACTTCTTTACATTGTAATGCATTTAATACAAGTTCTTTTTGATTCATGATACACTCTCCTTTTACATTTTATATTTTTCTTTTTTTGCATATTATTCATAGAGGGTAACTTCTACTTGGCATATTTCATTCCACTTTTCTAGCAACCACTCTTTAAAATCTTCCCCATCTTTACCGATCACTACCAACTTTGTCTTGTTCAATTTTTGTCTCTTATGCAAGACAACTTCTTTCACAAAGACTTGCTCTTCTACAGCATCCACTTGTAACCAAGTATCTTCTGTTTTTACAAATCCTTTCAAACGATACAACTTACTTTTGACAGCTTCCACGAAAGCTTCCATCGTTTCAGATTGCAGCACTTCCTCGCACTCCAAAGAATAAGACATAAACTTGTTATAACACTTATTCGTAGTTTCTCCATCAAATCCATTATCCTTTAAATACATCTCCAAATCCAACGCTTGCACCTGACTAAAAATCGTCTCAATAATGTATGCCTTTGGATTTAATTCTTTCACCTTTTCTTTACAAGCTTCCACTATTCTTTGATTCACCAAATCCACCTTATTTAATACCACAAAATTGCTAGAGTACACTTGATTCTGAATAGAAGGCAATACCGCTACATGATTTAAAAAAGTCATGGCATCTAATACACAAATTGCACCTTTATATGTAAATTTTCTATCATCTTCTCCTTCTCTCAACAAACGATGAATGTTTGAAGGATCAGCCATACCTGAATTTTCAATAATCAAAACATCAATATCACTGGTAGAAAAGGCTTTTAAAACACGAATAAAATCTTCATGCTTGCAATAACAATAAATGGATCCATTTGTTATTTCTGTCATAGTAATTCCATTTTGTTCTATTACCATACCATCAATACTAACTGTACCTAACTCATTAACTAAAATTCCCACTTTTTTATCCGTAAAAGAATCCATGAAGTGTGTTAAAAATGTTGTTTTCCCTGAACCTAAAAATCCAGAGATTACATATAAATCAATTTGTTTTTTCATGTTTACCTCTTTCATGCGAATCAACCTACACTCTTATATTTCATTATATCTTACTTGATTTTAAAATCTAAAAAATATTATATATTTATGGGAATTTTTTTAGAAAATGTAATATTTTATCAAGAATACATCATTTCTCCCTTCTCCTTATAACATCAAAAAAGTTGTTGCTATTCAATCCCAAAGCAATACCAACAAATCGCTAACATTGGGGATAAACTACAACAACTTTTTTTATTTCATTACTTCTACATCACTATGCATAACTAACTAGATATCAATAGAACGATACATTAATCTAAATGATAAACCTCTTCCATATTTGCCCACCATTCGCCTTCTTTTCTACCTTCTAATGGTTTTTGTAAAGGCATCATTAAGTCCCACCATTTTTGTGTCATAGGATCTTCTGCCATCTTCGCCATATCAGCATCATAATCATCTCCAGTATATTCATAATAACTGAATAATAAACCATTCATATGATAAATAGAATAATTTTCAATATGACAAGCTTTAATCATAGCATTTACTTCTGGCCATGGATTTTGATGATTGTACACATACTCTTCTAAATTTTCTGGTGCGATTCCAATTAATTGTCCATATCTCTTCATTTTCGTACCCATCCTTTTTATTTTATTTATAATGTTACTTCTAATATACAAAATGTAGTGTAAAAAATCAAATTTTTACACTACATTTTTTTATTCGTAAATTTTACAAGCTTCATCAAATAATGCTTTAATATTGCATGGTGGCACATCTGGTAAAATAGCTTCATGACTAGGTGATACAATTAAACCTGTAGGGAAAATCGTTCTAAGCTCTTTTACTTTTGCCTGTACTTCTTCCACCGTTCCATTTACAAGAAGGTCTTGTTGATCCACACCACCTGCAAAAGAAACTTTATCGCCAAATTGATCTTTGAGACCTTGTGGTTCCATACCTGCTGCTAAGGCTTGAATAGGATGTACAATATCTACCCCTGCTTCAATCAAATCAGGAATTACATCTGAAATAGAACCGCATGAATGATAAATTACTTTTAAATCATAAGCATGTGCTTGTTCTACTAAACGTTTACATCCTGGCATAATAAATTCTCTTACCATAGCTGGCGACAACATAAGCCCTCTTTGGCTACCCATATCATTTCCAATTAAAATTGCTTGTAATCTATGTTTTGTTGCCTCATAAAAGATTTCATTGGCTTTTAAATAAAATTCCATGATTTTTTCATTTACTGCTTCATAAATTTCTGGATTAGCAATCATATTCATCAATGCTGTTTCCATACCGAATGCTGCACAAGTATCTTGGAAATGTGATGACCACATAATGCCAAGAACCACCTTATCCTTTGGCGCCGCATCTACAAGTCGTTTACATTCTTCCACATCGATATATTTAGCTGGATCTGGCCATTGGAAAAATTCTAAATCTTCCAATTCTTCTGCTTCTTCAAAACAACCTGGTGTTGTTAAGGTTCTTTCTTCCGCATCTACATCACTACCGTCCATATACCAATCAAATGCAGCATGAATTGCTGAAGCTGTTTCTGATTTATAAGGTACCTCTACTGCATAAAAATCATCTCCTACTGCTAATTTCAAATCATGAAGATTCGTTACTCCATATTCTTCAAACAAAGCAGGTTGTGCAAAAATATCTGGCATTCCAAGCCAAGCTGCTGGACGATCCGCTGGTTCACGATTTACTGTTGCATAAAAGCGTTCTATACTGTTCATTATCATTATTCCTCCACCTTCAAACTTTATTTATAGGCATATCATACATGAGAAAAAAGCAGAAATCAATGCTATTTCCTTTTAAAAAAGGCTATATGAAAAAACTCCAAATTTTGTTATAAAAATATATAATTTTTTGTATGATAGCCGATAAAAAATACGTTGTTCTTTAGTTTGTTTTTCTACGACGGAAACAGTCGATACCTACTGCAAAGATAATAATTAAACCGATGATAATTTGTTGATAATATGATGAAAGTGCTAACATATTCATACCATTACGGATAACTTGCACCATAATTACTCCGATTAAAGTACCCCAGATACTACCAACACCACCACTCATTGATGCACCACCGATTGCAACACCAGCGATTGCTTCAAGTTCATATCCCGAACCTACTGTTGGAGTAGAACCACTCATACGACCTGTAACAACGATAGCAGCAATACCACAACATAAACCACTGATTGTATAAATAATGATTCTTACTTTATCTGCTTTAATACCAGAAAGTTTAGATGCACTTTCGTTGTCTCCTAATGCATATACATGAAGACCGAAGCTTGTTTTTCTAAGTACAAACCAACCGATTGCATATAATGCAATCATTAGAATTACAGCATATGGAATTTTTCCAAAAAGATAATCTTTTCCAAGCCAGCCAATACCATCAGCTACTTTATAAATACCAACACCATCTACCCACTCAAGGGCAACACCACTCCAAAGACGCATAGCACCCATAGTTACGATAAAAGCTGGCATTTTAAATTGTGTTATCAATAATCCATTCATAAGTCCTGCAAAAGCACCTAATGCTAAACAAATTAATGCTCCTGTTAATGCTGACATGCCTTTATTGATTGTAAAATCACCTAAAATTGTACAGCATACTGCAAGTACTGAACCCACCGACAAATCAATCCCATCAGAAAAGATTACAAAAGACATTCCGATTGCAAGAATTCCGATTACAGATGCTTGTAAAAATACATTGATAATATTTTGTGTTGTTAAAAAGTTTTCATTTAAAAATGTCATACCAAAAGATAATACTAATAAAACACCAAATGTTACAACCTGTGTCATATTTGTTCTAAGAAATCTTTGAGCTGGGCTAATTTGTTCCATAGCACCCACTTTATTTGTTTGCAATTTAGCCATTATACTTCTCCTCCTGACGCTAATGTTAGAATTTTTTCCTGTGTAGCTTCTGCTTGTGAAAGTTCACCTTGAATCTTATGTTCATGCATAACTAGAATTCGATTGCTCATAGCAAGCAACTCTGGTAATTCTGATGAAATCATGATAACACAACAACCATCTTCAACTAATTTGTTCATAAGTTGATATACTTCTACTTTCGCACCAACATCAATACCTCTTGTAGGTTCATCAAGAATTACGATTCTACTATCAGATGCAATCCATTTTGCAAGTACCACTTTTTGTTGGTTACCACCAGATAAGAAACGAACTTTTTGATCAATAGAAGGAGTTCTTACTTTCAACTCAGCACAAATATCAGTAACGAATTTTGCACTTTTTTTACCATTTCTAATAGGTCCACCATTAATTTTATTAAAACATGTAGTCATAATATTTTCTTCAATAGTGATTCCTTGCATCAACCCTTCCACTTTTCTATCTTCTGGAGCCAATGCAACTTGATGTCTAATGGCATCTAGCGGAGATTTTATTTTCACTTCTTGGCCTTCAATGAAGATTTTACCTGTGGCATCATTATCGGCACCGAAGATGATTTTCGCGGTTTCTGTACGTCCTGCACCAACAAGTCCTGCAAGACCTAAAATTTCACCTTTTCTAACTGTAAATGAAACATCTTCAACTTTATTTGGACTTGAAAGATGTTCTACTCTAAGCATTTCTTCACCGATTACTGCTTTAGATTTAGGGAATTGCTCTTTAATATCACGACCAACCATCAACTTAATTAAATAATCTTTATCAAACTGTTCTCTATCAACGGGCACTGTCTCTACATAAGTACCATCACGCAAGACAGTAATCATATCACCAATTTGTCTGATTTCTTCTAGTCTATGAGAAATATATACAATAGCAACATTATGTTTTTTCAAGTTTTCAATCACTTCGAATAATTTTTCAATTTCTTTATTAGTTAAAACAGCACTTGGTTCATCAAGTATTAAAATTCTCGCATCAGAGGCAAGGGCTTT
The DNA here is from genome assembly GCA_044425705.1 of Eubacteriales bacterium. Lineage (GTDB taxonomy): Bacteria > Bacillota > Clostridia > Lachnospirales > Lachnospiraceae > JAWXVD01. The sequence goes on from JAWXVD010000074.1 coordinate 10,981, forward strand.
TGCAATTTCAATCATTTGTTGCATAGCAACACCACAAGTGGATAGCTTTGCTTCTGGATCAAGATTTGCTCCTACCATTGCAAGATATTTGCGACTGTCTGTATTCATCTTTTTATAATCTAAAATACCTAATGCTTTATTGCGCATTGGTTCTTTTCCCATAAAAATATTCTCAGCAATCGTTCTATTTGGCATCAAGTTGAATTCTTGATAAACAGCTCCGATACCACGTGCTTGAGAATCTAATGGACCTTTGATTTCTACCTTTTCACCATCGATAAATATTTCACCACTAGTTGGTATGTAGGCACCAGTCATTACTTTAATTAAAGTAGATTTACCCGCCCCATTTTCACCTAGAAGCACATGAACTTCACCTGCTTTTAGCTGTAAATGTACATTATCAAGTGCTAGTACACCTGGAAAACTTTTTGTAATGCTTTTTAGTTCAAGTACACAATCATTTTGTTTTTGATTTGGCATTATGTCCTCCTCTTTCTAAATTTAGGCTAGGATAACCTAGCCTAAATCATATTTTTATTATTAATCTAAAGTATAACCCATTGATGCACAGTAATCATCTAAGTTGTCAAGTGTTACAAGTGTAGCTCCTGTATCAACATATGATTCATATTCTTCACCCATCAATGCAGCATAAGCTGTCATAACTGATAAGTAACCCATGTTTGCTGGATTTTGTGCAATATCACCAGATACAAGTGGATCTCCATCTTTCATGTCTTGAAGAACTTCTTCATAGCAGTCAAATCCTACTAATAATACATCATCTCTTCCTTCACGATCTAAAACTGCTTGCATTTGAATTAAAGCACCATCCCATGCAACATATCCACCAACCATATCAGTGTTTGCAGCGTAAGCAGATTCAAAACCTGAAAGTGCTTTACTATCATCCCAGTCAGCTGCTACTTCAACGATTGTTACAGCATCGCCAAATGTTTCTGTCATATAATCAACAAATCCATCACGACGTCCTGCACCACCTGCTTGTGATAACATACCATTGATAATGATAACTTTACCTTCTCCGCCGATTTTTTCGCCTAAGTATTCAGCAGCAACCCAACCTGCATTGTAGTTATCTGTTGTAACTGTAGAAGAAACGTCTGTTCCCATTGTATCACCAACAGATACTACTGGAATACCAGCTGCCATTGCTCTATCTACAACATCACTAACTCCCGCTGAATCACATGGAGCGATACAAAGTGCATCAGCACCAGCTGTGATCATATCTTCGATAACGCTAATTTGACCAACTACATCATTTTCTTGTGGAGGTCCTTGGATTGTTACTGTGATTCCTAATTCTTCACCAGCTTGTTCAGCACCTTTAATATTTTCTACCCAGAATGGTGATGAAGATGATTTTGTTGCATATCCGATTGTGATATCAGATGCATCAACTACTGCTGCTTCTTCTGCTACTTCTTCTACTACAGCTTCTTCTGTTGTAGCTTCTTCTACTACTGCTGTTTCTTCTGTTGCTACTTCTGTTGAAGAGCATCCAGCTAGCATAGACAATGTCATTGCTACTGTTAAAATAGATACGAGTACTTTTTTCATAATCGTTCCCTTTCCCTTCGAGATATCATTTTTATCTCTTTTTCTTGGTTTGTGGTATAGCAAACTGTGAACTTGTCTCCACCTTCGCCATACAGTTAATAAGTTACTTTTCATAAAACAATCTCAATTCCACTTTGCTCTCTGCCGTTTTTCAAGTCACAAAGTATATATGTAAAAATAAATTTTATGACACCACCACTACAAAAACGATACGTTTCGCTTTTGTATCAAAAAAAATTTTTCCGCTTTTATTTAATTAAATTCAAGACACCTCACTAAAAAATATGATTCCTCTAAAATTCATTAAGGCTAGTATGTCGTTCTAATCAAGCAAGTGATATATTTGTATAAAGTCATTATACGAAATTCAATAAAGAATACAATGGCAGTTTTTTGATTTTTTTCTAAACGTTTAGATTCTCTTAAAATGTAATATTATATCAATTTTCTAAGAATATGATATTATTATACGAAAAGACTGAATAAAGAGAGGTGGATTATATGGTAACGATTAAAGATGTAGCGAAAAAAGCCGGTGTATCTACTGCAACTGTTTCCTGTTGCTTGAGTAATGCAAAAAATGTTCGCCCTTCTACCAAAGAAAAAGTGATGACTGCCATTGCTGAACTGAAGTATATTCCCAATACATCCGCAAGAAACTTAAAATCATCTACAGGTAATGTGATTGGAATGATATTTCCTCATCTTGATTATGCTTATTACACAGAACTCTTAAAAGGACTATCTGATTCTTTACAGCAAAAGGGCTATATCATCCATGTAGCATTTTCAAATAATCAACCTGAGCTTGAATGCAAAAAAATCGAAGAATTTACTAGTAGCAATGTAAGCGGATTAATTATCATTACATGTCAACCTGAAAATACTGATTTTTTTCAAACTAGAATCCTAGACTTTGCTATTCCTGTTGTCTTTATGGAGCATCGTCCAGTGGGGCTAAATAGCAATTTTATAGGATACAACAATGATAAAACCATCCAATATATGACTGAGAAATTATTAGAAAAGAATTACCATAAAATAGCATTAGTGTCTGGAAACACTAGATTCTCTTGCGAGAAAGATTGTCAAAACGGTTATCGCCGTGCTTTTTTTGAGCGCGGAATCAAAATTGATGAAAACCTGCTTATTCAAACCAACATGACAAAAGAAGATACTTTTCGTTCCATTCTTCAAAATCCTAGTTTGTCAACTATTGAAGCCGTGATTACCACCTCAGAAAATATAAGATTGGGCGTATTAGAAGCAATGCACTTACACGGAAAATCATTGATCAAAGATGTTCTTCTACTGTCTTTAGGAGAAGAACATTGGAATTTATCTTGTTATCCAAAAGATATCATCTTTTCTTGCCGTACCCCCTATTCACTAGGTATCACCACTACAGAATTATTGTTAGATAATATCACGAACCACAATAAATCAAAACAGCAAAATTTACTTTTCACCGATGAAATCGTTCATAAAAAGATAAGCATACCGAAAAAAACTAACACATCCACTCCAAAAATAAATACACTAGAATCTCCTCTTCGGATTCTAATGCCTGATATTGCAACCTCCCATGCAATCAAAATTTTATCTCCTTATTTTACTAAGGATACAGGGATTCCTGTTACCGTTGAAATATTACCTCAAGATTTATTACTAACAGAAATCCGTACAGATTCTAATCGACACACAAACAAATACGATATTTATGCTTTCGATTCTCCTCAATTAGAATATATGGTACAGCATACATTCATTGCTAATATCCATTCTTTTATCAAAGAAAATTCATTTATAAACGAAGCTTTTTTTGACCAAAACATGGAATCCTGCTGTTATAAAAATGAATATTATGGAATACCTATCATTGGTGGTGCACAATTACTATTTTACAGAAAAGACTATTTTGAAGATGTTTCCATTCAAAGTGCCTACTATGAGCAATTTCACAAAGAACTACAACCACCTAAGGATTGGGCTGAATTCAATCAGATTGCTAGATTTTTCACAAAAAAATACAATTCTCTTTCCCCTACAGAATATGGCACTTCATTAGCAGGAAATATTGATGAAGCATTAGCGCCCGAATTACTTCTACGAATATGGAATCATGGGGGACAACTTTGGGATGTGTATACACGTGCTAGTTTAAATACACCAAACAATATCACCGCTTTTAAAAATATCTGTGATACTTTTAAATATACCGAACAATTACCTTTTTTTACCTCCATCAATCGAACTGTTTCTGATTTTGCAACAGGTCAAACTGCTATGTTGATTACTTATACAGAATATGCTAATGAAATCAGTAAACATATGCCCGGTAATCATATGCATCAGGTAGGATACCAATTGATTCCTGGACAAATTTCATGTAATGTAGGTTGGAATCTGGGAGTTCATCCAGACTCTCTGCATACTGAATCTGCATTAGCTTATTTCAAGTGGATTAGCAAAAAAGAAACTAGTTTTTATATGACATTATTAGATGGGCAGAGTCCAGTCATCGATCCTTACCACAGCTATGAATTGCTAAAACTTTATCCATGGCTAGAACTTACCGAAAAAAGCTTTCAATTTACGAGAAAAAGAAATGGTCCTTGTCGTCCCAACGCCTTAGTGGTACCACAAAATGAGATTGAACATATCCTATGCCAAGTTTTAAAAGATATTTTAATTCAAAAGATGCCTATCGAACTAGCACTACAAGCAAGGCAAAAGGATATGGAACTGTTGTTTCAATCTTATGGGTATCCAAAACCCTTGCATTTTTTATAATAAAATCATCTATCGTAGATTAGGATATTTTCACTTTTTTATAATGATTACGTATCATTTCTCTAACACTTTCAAATACAAAAATAAAGTACAGTATGAAATTTTTATTTTTCCACTGTACTTTATTTTTAGCTTGGTAAGAAACAAAAACTCTTTCTAAATTTAGCAGGTGTTTGATTCACTTTCTTCTTAAATACTTTTATATATGTATTGCTATCTTTAAAGCCTACTGCATTTGCAATTTTTTCCATAGAGAGAGAGGTGGTGACAAGCAATTTTTTACTATTAGAAATCCTAAGATTCACCAAATACTCATGTGGAGTTTGTCCATATTGCTCTTTAAATAATCGAATAAAGTAATATTTACTAACATGATATCTTTCACTTATTTTTTCAATAGAAATTTCTTCCTGATAATGTTCCCTCATATACATTGCAGCTAATTCTATTGATTCTTTTGCCGTGTAAATTGCATGACTTGTATTTCTATTCTTACTTTTCAAAAGTTCACACAGTAGCTGATATAAAATTTCTGATGATTCTACATCCGAATCCATACAGGGTTTTGTTGATAAAAGTTCTAATTGTTCAAACCATTTCATTATTTTATCTTCAGATGGCCATAAAACTTGGATTCCATCTTGGTTTAACATCTGATCAAATATTGGAAAACCATCCCCATCAAAATGAACCCATACAAAATTCCAAACATTATCTTGTTCTGTGGCATAATACTGATATTCTCGACAATCGAACACCACTGCTGTTCCTGGCAACAATTCTTTTTCTTGATTCCGATAACGTATTTTTCCTTTTCCTGAAATGGTATAGATTATCAAATTAGCATCATAGCCAGTCCTTTCTGTTCGGTAATTATCACTACAATAAAAATGCCCGCCCAAGATTGGTATTAATGGTAATTTTGCTATAAAAGTCTGACAAAAAAAGCTAGTGATTAACGTATGGTCTTGTATCATTTCCATGGTTTTACCTATCATCCTCCCACCTCTTGTTTCGGCGGCGGATGTTTTTCCTTTCACTCATTTATCCTGTCCTATAAAATAAATTTTCTCACCATTATTATATAGCAATTTCCAACTATTTTAAAGCAATTTCTTCTCTTGTTAATCTTCTTTTATAAGCATATTATAGGTGTAAGTAATGGATGAAAATAAATTTTCACCCTCAGCGTCTGTGATTTCACCCTTGCAAGCAAGTGAAATCACTAGACTTAATGATGAAGGAGAATACAAAAATGATAAC
>JAWXVD010000075.1:0-16492 GCA_044425705.1 Eubacteriales bacterium
TACTTATCAAAATGGAGATAGACCACAGTACAATAATAATCGTCCAAATCAAAATGGAGATAGACCACAATACAATAATAATCGTCCAAATCAAAATGGAGATAGACCACAGTACAATAATAATCGTCAAGGTCAAACAGGAGATAGACCATATGGACAACAAAACAGACCATATAACAATCAAAATGGTGATAGACCATCTTACAACAATAATCGTGGGGGTTACCAAGGTAATAATAGCAATCAAGGCGGCAATCGCTTTAGTGGAAATAATGACCGCTATCAAGGAAGAAATGGTGGATCGGACTCTAGATTCGGAAATAAAAATACTCCAACAAATGCATTTGGCGGAGATAAGCCAATTCTTAAGACAGATAAACAAAGAGAAGAACAACGTAGATTAAATCAAAGTAAAGATAAACGTTCTAGAAAAGATTCTTTATATGAAGATAAGGAAGTAGTGAACAAAAACAAAGCAGGTAGATTTATCAAACCTGAGGTCAAAAAAGAAGAAGTAGTAGAACAAATTAAGGTGATTACCCTTCCGGAAGTAATTACAATTAGAGAGTTAGCAGAAAAAATGAAAATGCAACCTTCTGTAATTGTTAAAAAATTATTCTTAGAAGGACAAATTGTAACAGTGAATCATGAACTTTCTTATGCAGATGCTGAAAATATTGCTATCGAATATGAAATCATGTGTGAAAAAGAAATTGTTGTGGATGTTATCGAAGAGTTGTTAAAAGAAGAAGATGAAGTAGCAGAAGAATTAGTAGGAAGAGCTCCTGTTATCTGTGTTATGGGTCACGTTGACCATGGTAAAACATCTCTCTTGGATGCTATTCGTAAATCTAATGTGACAGATCGAGAAGCTGGTGGTATTACACAACATATCGGTGCTTATACAGTTACATTAAACGACCAAAAAATTACATTCTTAGATACACCTGGACATGAAGCGTTTACAGCTATGCGTATGCGTGGTGCTAACGCTACGGATATTGCGATTTTAGTTGTAGCAGCAGATGATGGTGTAATGCCTCAAACAATTGAAGCTATTAACCATGCAAAAGCGGCTGGTATCGAAATTATTGTTGCAGTGAATAAAATTGATAAACCGAATGCCAATATTGAACGTGTAAAACAAGAATTAACAGAATACGAATTGGTTGCAGAAGATTGGGGCGGTTCTACTATTTTTGCACCAGTATCAGCAAAATCTGGAGAAGGTGTTTCTGATTTATTAGAAATGATTCTTTTGACAGCAGAAGTATTAGAATTAAAAGCCAATCCTAACAGAAAAGCGAGAGGTCTTGTAATTGAAGCGGAACTTGATAAGGGACGTGGACCAGTAGCTACAGTATTAGTACAAAAAGGAACACTTCATGTTGGTGATTTCATTTCAGCAGGCGCTAGCTTTGGTAAAGTAAGAGCCATGATTGATGATAAAGGAAAACGTGTGAAAGTTGCAACTCCTTCTACACCAGTTGAAATTTTAGGTTTGAATGCAGTTCCAAATGCAGGTGAAGTTTTCATTGCTCATAATGATGATAAAACAGCAAAATCATTTGCTGAAACATTTGTGTCACAGAACAAAGAAAAGAAATTGGAAGAAACAAAAGCTAAAATGTCTCTTGATGATTTATTCACACAAATTAAGGAAGGTAACTTAAAAGAACTTAACTTAATTGTAAAAGCCGATGTACAAGGTAGTGTGGAAGCTGTAAAACAAAGCTTGTTGAAATTATCAAATGAAGAAGTTGTTGTAAAATGTATCCATGGTGGCGTTGGTGCTATTAGTGAATCAGATGTTTCTTTGGCAGCGGCATCTTCGGCAATCATCATCGGATTTAATGTAAAACCAGATGTAACAGCAAAAACAACTGCAGAACGTGAAGGCGTTGATGTGAGATTATACAAAGTAATCTATAAAGCTATCGAAGATATTGACGCAGCTATGAAGGGAATGCTTGATCCAATCTTTGAAGAAAAAGTACTAGGTCATGCAGAAGTACGTCAAATCTTTAAAGCTAGTGCTATTGGTAATATCGCAGGTTCTTACGTATTGGATGGTATCTTTACTAGAGATTGTCAAGTTAGAATTTCTCGTGCAGGAGAACAGATTTTTGAAGGCGATTTAAAATCTCTTAAGAGATTTAAAGATGATGTCAAAGAAGTGAAGACTGGTTTCGAATGTGGTCTTGTATTTGATGGATTTGAAGCTATGCAAGAACTTGATATTGTAGAAGCATATACAATGGTTGAAGTGCCTAGAAAATAATAAAAGTTAGTTGTAAATAATATAGTTATAGGTTACGTGTGAACTGTAACTGATTTATCATTATTGTTTGTGTGTAAACTGTAATCTTGTTTCCTCCAGAGAAAATATACGACTTTTTATATAAATATAGAAAGAGGTATTTTCCTGGGGGAAATATTTTTAGAAAGGAAATGAAATAATATGCGTAAAAATAGTGTGAAAAATACAAGAATAAATGGTGAAGTACAAAAAGTATTAGCAGAAATTATTCGTGGTGAAATTAAAGATCCGCGCATCAGTCCATTAACCTCTGTAGTTGCTGTAGAAGTAGCTCCAGATTTAAAAAACTGCAAAGCTTGGATTAGTGTCTTAGGAGATGAAAAAGCACAGGCAGATACATTGGCTGGATTGAAAAGTGCCTTAGGATTTATCAAAAATAGACTTGCAAAAAGTATTAACCTTAGAAATACACCAAATATTACATTTGTCATGGACCAATCTATTGCCTATGGTGTAGACATGTCTAAAAAGATTGCTGATGTGAATCAAGGGATTGTAGAGGAAGAGTAAGGAGTTACTTATGTTCAAGATATTAGAAGAAGTCAAAGATGCGAAAAGTATTGCAATTAGTGGACATGTGCGTCCTGATGGAGATTGTATAGGGGCAACCATGGGATTATATCAATTTCTGAGAAAATCGATGCCAGAAGCAAATATACAGGTATATTTAGAAGAAACACCAAAAGAGTTTGCTTTTATTCAAGGTATGGATAAAATTGATTCGACTTTTACAATGGAAGATCCATATGATATTTTCATCGTCTGTGATTGTAGTCCTGACCGTTTAGGTGGTGGAGTTGATATTTGCAAAAGAGCCAAAAAAACAATTAATATAGATCACCATATCAGCAATACAGGAACGTGTGATGTAAATTATATTGTGCCAACAGCTAGTTCTACAAGTGAACTGATTTTTGATGTGATTGATGAAAATTATCTTGATATAGAGATGGCAAAAGCAATCTACATTGGTATCATACATGATACGGGTGTGTTAAAATATTCAAATACATCGCCCAAAACGCTAAATACGGTAGCAAAATTAATAGCCTTTGATTTTGATTTTACAAAATTGATTGATCAAACTTTTTATGAAAAAACTTATGCACAAAATTTGATATTGGGAAGAGCGATTTTAGACAGCAATCTATATGAAAATGGAAAGATCATAGCCAGCACAGTTACTAAGGAAATGATGGAAATTTATGGCGTCACATCAAAAGAATTAGATGGAATCGTCAACCAATTATTGATTACAAGTGGTGTAGAATGTGCAATTTTCCTTTATCAAACAGGTGATCAAGAATATAAAGTAAGTATGCGTTCTAAAGAATATATGAATGTATCTGCTATTGCTGTTGCTTTTGGTGGTGGTGGTCATGTGAGAGCAGCAGGATGTACAATATCTGGAGAAGCAGATGAGATTATCCAACAATTGTTAGCATACATGAAGTAGGATAGGAATGTATTTCATAGTTACATTTTACGGCTTGCCGTGAAATGTACCATTTCATAACGACACAACGATTTTTGGATAGTTACAGGATTTTAATAAAGGAATAAGAGTGATATGATACACGGTATAATCAATGTTTATAAAGAAAAAGGTTTTACTTCTCATGATGTGGTTGCAAAGTTAAGAGGCATTGTGAGACAGAAAAAGATAGGTCATACAGGAACACTAGATCCAGATGCCATTGGTGTATTGCCCGTATGTTTGGGCAGTGGAACGAAACTTTGTGATTTGTTAACTGAAAAAAGAAAAGAATATATAGCAGAATTGTTGTTAGGAGTGACCACTGATACGCAAGATATGTCTGGAGCCATCTTGTCAGAAAAGCAAGTAATAGTATCAGAAGAAGAAGTGAGAGAAACGATTCATTCTTTTATTGGAGCCTTTGAACAAATTCCCCCTATGTATTCAGCCTTAAAAGTCAATGGTAAGAAATTATATGAGTTGGCCAGAGAGGGAAAAACAGTAGAAAGAAAAGCTAGACCTGTTATTTTTTATGAAATAGAGGTTCTTGAGTTGGCATTACCGAAGGTGAAAATAAGAGTGAGCTGTTCTAAAGGTACTTACATTAGAACTTTGTGTCATGATATTGGAGAAAAGCTAGGTTGTGGAGGTGCAATGGCATCATTGATTCGTACAAAATCAGGTCAATTTGATATCCAACAGGCACTCACATTAAAGCAGATAGAGGAACTTGTTCGTAATCAAACACTGATGGAATATGTAATACCAGTTGATACAGTTTTTACAAAGGAACAAGAAGTACACGTAAAGGAAGCTTTTCAAAAAAATATCGATAATGGAAATTCTTTTGTGGAAACACATATTGTGGAAACGTCGTTATGGGAAAATAAACAAGCGGTAAAAGTATATAATCATCAAGATAAATTTTACGGTATTTACGAATATTGCGAATCAGAAAACAGATTTAAGCCAATAAAGATGTTTTTAGAAAGAGATTAGGGAATGCACATAATTAAAGGAACAACAAGGTTTCAACTAGAACAGAATACAGCTGTAGTGATTGGAAAATTTGATGGGATGCATATAGGTCATCAAGCCTTGTTTGAAGAAATAAAAAAATATAAAGAATGTGGACTGGCTACAGCAGTTTTTACATTTGATCCACCACCAGAAGTGTTGTTTGGACAGAGAAGTTTGCAAGAATTGATGACTGGAGAAGAAAAACGTCACTATTTTGAAGAAATAGGAATCGATTTTTTGATTGAATATCCATTGAATTTTGAAACAGCAGCTATTTTGCCAGAAGAATTTATAGAACGAATTTTAGTGAATCAAATGAAAATGAAGCATATTGCTGCAGGTAGTGATTTATCTTTCGGTCACAAAGGATTAGGAAATTGTGAATTGCTAGAAAAATTTACAGAAACATTCAAGTATACGGTGAAGATTATTGATAAGGTTTCTATTGGAGATACTATTGTAAGCTCTAGCCTTGTGAGAAATAAAGTAGATATGGGCGAGATGGAACAAGTTACTAGATTATTAGGTAGACCTTATGAAATTATGGGGATTGTGCAGCATGGTAAAAAACTAGGTAGGACTATGGGAATGCCAACAGCTAATGTTTTGCCAGCCAACAATAAATTATTACCTCCTAATGGTGTCTATTATAGTAGAGTAAAAGTAGGAAATAAGGAATATAAAGGAATTACTAATATAGGAATTAATCCAACAGTAGAAGAAAAAATACAAAAAAGTGTAGAAACTTATCTCTATGATTTTGATGGGGATTTATATCATCAAACTATTTTTATAGAATTATTATCATTTAAACGAAAAGAACAAAAATTTCACTCATTAGAGGAATTGAGTGTACAAATTAAAAGGGATATGGAAGAGGGACGCCAAAAAAAATTCCAATTGACAAATTTGATGTAATATTGTTATAATGAATCGTAACAATTATGTAACATATGTAACGATTCGGTTTCGTTGTCATAAATAATATGAATGATTTTTTGAAATAAAAGGGATAAAGGATTATATGAAAAACAAAATTGTAACAGCACTGATTGCAGGATTTATATTTACAACTATATCTGTGGTACCTACGTATGCAGCAGAATCAATTAATGATATGGTACCGTCTATCGGAGTTAGTATTGTACTAGAAGAAACAAAAACAGAAGAAGAATATATAGAGGCAGCAAAATCGTCACCTACTTACGGATACACAAATATAGGAATTGCAAAAGTAGATAATCATCTTAACATTCGTGAAACAGCGGATACAAGTGCAGATCTTGTTGGAAAGATGTCTAATGGTTCGGCATGTGAAGTTCTTTCCATTGATGGAGATTGGGCACACATTACATCTGGAGAAGTAGAGGGTTATGTGCATATGGACTATCTTTTCACAGGTACAGAAGCAAAGGTAATGGCAGAAGAATTAGTAGATAGTATGGCATATGCAACATCAGGAGGTCTTCGAGTAAGAGCAGAAGCCAATACAGACAGTGAAATTTTAACAACTATGGCAGAAGGGGAAGGATTAGAAGTGATTCAAAATCTAGGAGATTGGATTGAAGTTTCCCTAGATAGTGAAACTGGATATATTTCGGCAGAATATGCTAGTATTAATAGACAATTACCAACTGCAGTAACAATGACAGAACTTTTATATGGTGCAGGTGTATCTGATGTTCGTGTGGAACTCTGTCAATACGCACAGGAGTTTATAGGAAATCCTTATGTTTGGGGTGGTACAAGTTTAACAAATGGTGCTGATTGTTCGGGATTCGTTCTGAGCGTCTTTAAGAAATACGGTATTTCGCTACCGCATTCATCAAGTGCACAGTCGAAAATGGGAACGCAAGTTAGTTTAGCAGATGCTTTGCCAGGTGATCTTGTATTCTATACATCGGGTGGAAGTGTTAATCATGTGGCACTTTATATAGGTAACGGTCAAGTGGTACATGCAAGTAATCCGAGTACAGGTATTAGAGTATCAGATGTATCATATCGTTCTGTTTATACAGTAAGAAGATTTATTAATGACTAAATAGGGATAACAATAATATATTACTTTAGCTAAAGTGGATTTCTGTGAGAAGGGAATGGTTGCTAAGATGAAGGGGGAAAATTTACTTAAGATAAAGAGAGAAGCTATCATAACCATATGTTGGTGTTTTCTGATTGCATGCATTATTATTACAATTTGCAGTCGTTCTTCTTTTTTGTATCCCATGAATAATTGGGATGATGCAAATAGTTATTTATCTATGGCAAAAGCATTGCAAAATGGGAATGTATTATATCGAGACGCCTATGATCAAAAAGGTCCCTATTTATATTTGCTTTATATGTTTGCAAATATGATATCATCCGATAGTTTTTTTGGTGTATATATTGTTGAATTGATTGCATGTACGTTTAGTCTGGTTGGAATGTATGCTATTCTTCGTTTATATTTATCAAAAAAGATGTCTATGGCATGTATACCAGTCATGGCATCGGTTATTTATTCTTCGGTAAGTTTTTATTGGGGTGGAAGTGCAGAAGAAATGATGTTACCAGCTCTTGTATTTGCGGTTTTTATTTCCCTGCGTTATTTTAAAAATAGATATCCAGAACCAATGGAGTCAAAAGAAGTATTTTTCGTGGGATTGTTGGCTGGATATGTAATGCAACACAAGTATACCTCACTAGGTCTATTCTTTGCCTTTATGATGATGGTTGCGTGTACAAGATTATTAAAAAAAGAAATTAAAACAGCGTTTTTTCAAAGTGGAATTTTCTTATTAGGTATGTTGATACCGTCAGTACCGTGGTTAATTTACTTTGGCTATCATGGAGCAATAGGCTCATGGTATGAAGCATATGTATATAATAACATTTTTAGTTATAGTGGTGTTTTTGAAAAAGCTAGCTTAGGACAACGTGCGTACGATTTGGCTAAGATCTTGTATGATTTGATCTTAGAACATTTTCAATATTTTATATTTATTATTATTGGTGGATTTGGTTTTATTTTTTCGACTAAAATAAAAATAGTAGAAAAGCTAAATGTGATTTCTATGTGCTTTTTCTTGTTTCTGGGAATATTTGTTGGCGGTGTAAGATTAAAATATTATTCTTTTTCGTTAGTTGTTTTTGTGCCATTAGGCTTGATTTTTGTGGGAATATTACTTGCAAAAATATGGAAATTATTGAAAATTCATATGTCTCCAAAGATTTGCCAATATTCTATTTATGGAATACTATCAGCCGTGTTAATTGGAAGCAGTATTTTTGCATATGTTCGCTCAATGAATACATTTTTGATAGGGTATCCCAAAGAAGATTTTTACTTGTATCAATTTAAGGAAATAATTGAAGAAACGGAAGATCCAACCTTGTTAAATATCAATTGTTTGGATGTAGGTCTGTATACAGTGTGTGATATTGTTCCAACCTGTAGATTCTTTCAAGGGAATACTGTCAATTATGATTACGTGTTAAGTGAACAACAAAGATATATTGAAGAAGGGCTGATTGACTATGTAATTGTGCGAACAGATTTTCCACAATATTTAGAAGGTAGATATGAGATGGTAAAAGAAATAACCAATGACTTAGAAGACAATCAATTTACATATCGATTATATCGAAAAATAAAATAATTATATCGAAAAATAAAATAAATATGTTTACATTTATCTTAGTATGTGGTAGAATGTTCAAGTATGAATTTTACTTGTGCTCAGGTTAGGGAGTCTCCAACCCAGTCTTAGTATAAAGTGAATAAAAAGAAAATGGAGGATATTACAATGATCGCTAAGGACAAAAAAACAGCAATTATCAATGAATTTGCAAGAAGTGAAGGTGACACAGGTTCACCAGAAGTACAAGTAGCAGTATTAACAGCAAGAATCGCTGAACTTACAGAGCACTTAAAAGAAAATAAAAAAGATCACCACTCAAGAAGAGGTCTTCTTAAAATGGTAGGTCAAAGACGTGGTTTACTTGATTATTTAAAAAGAAAAGATATTGAGAGATACCGTACTTTGATTGGAAAACTTGGAATCAGAAAGTAATATGAGATTGCTAAGGCGGATAATGTATCCGCCTTTTTAGTATGTTAGAAGAAAGGTATAGGTATTAGTATGTATAAAACTTTTACAATGGATCTTGCAGGTCGTACTCTTAGAGTCGATATTGGAAGAGTTGGTGCACAAGCAAATGGTTGTGCATTTATGCAATATGGTGAAACAACAGTATTATGTACAGCAACAGCGTCAGAAAAACCGAGAGATGGAATTGATTTCTTTCCATTAAGTGTTGAATATGAAGAAAAATTATATGCAGTTGGTAAAATCCCAGGAGGATTTAATAAGAGAGAAGGAAAAGCAAGTGAAAACTCTGTTTTAACAAGTCGTGTTATTGACAGACCAATGCGTCCTTTGTTTCCAAAAGATTACAGAAATGATGTAACATTAAACAACTTAGTTATGTCAGTAGACCCAGAGTGTCGTCCAGAAGTAGTTGCTATGCTTGGTTCTGCGATTGCAACAAGTATTTCAGATATCCCATTCTGTGGACCATGTGCAACAACACAAATTGGTATGATTGATGGTGAATTAATCGTCAACCCTAATCAAGTACAATGGAAAAATGGTGATTTAACATTAACTGTAGCTTCTACATCTGAAAAAGTAGTGATGATTGAAGCTGGTGCAAATGAAGTGCCAGAAGAGAAAATGATTGAAGCGATTTACAAAGCACATGAAGTAAATCAAACAATTATTGCATTTATCAATACTATGGTAGCAGAAGTTGGAAAAGAAAAACACACTTACACAAGTTGTGCAATTCCAGCAGAAATGTTTGATGCCATGAAAGAAATCGTAACTCCAGCAGAAATGGAAGTAGCTGTATTTACAGATGAAAAACAAGTTCGTGAAGAAAATATTCGCGTAATTAGAGATAAAATGCAAGAAGCATTTGCAGAAAATGAAGAATGGTTATCTGTACTTGGTGAAGCACTTTACCAATATCAGAAAAAAACAGTTCGTAAAATGATTTTAAAGGATCAAAAACGTCCAGACGGTCGTTTATTAACACAAATACGTAAATTATCAGGTGAAACAGATATTATTCCTAGAGTACATGGTTCTGCTATGTTTACACGTGGACAAACTCAAATCTGTAATATTACAACATTAGCTCCATTATCTGAAATGCAGAGAGTAGATGGTTTAGATGCTAATGAAACAAACAAAAGATATATGCATCATTACAATTTCCCTTCATATTCAGTAGGGGAAACAAAGCCTTCAAGAGGTCCAGGACGTCGTGAAATTGGACATGGTTCCCTTGCAGAAAAAGCATTAGTGCCAGTACTTCCAACAGAAGAAGAATTCCCATATGCTATCCGTACGGTTTCGGAAACATTTGAATCTAACGGTTCTACATCAATGGCTTCTACTTGTGCATCTTGTATGTCACTTATGGCAGCTGGTGTTCCACTTAAGAAAATGGTAGCTGGTATTTCTTGTGGTCTTGTAACAGGTGATACAGATGATGAATACGTATTATTAACAGACATCCAAGGATTAGAAGATTTCTTTGGAGATATGGACTTTAAAGTAACTGGTACTACAGAAGGTATTACAGCAATCCAAATGGATATTAAAATTCACGGGTTAACTAGAGATATCGTAGAAGGTGCAATTAAAACATGTAAAGAAGCTAGAATGTTTATTATGGAAGATTGTATGATTCCTACAATTGCAACACCAAGAGAAACAGTAGGAGCCTATGCACCTAAGATTGTATCAATTGAAATCAATCCAGAAAAAATTGGTGATGTAGTTGGTCAACGTGGTAAAACAATTAATGAAATTATTTCACGTACAGGTGTAAAAATTGATATCACTGATGAAGGAAAAGTTTCAGTTTGTGGCACAGAACAAGCAGGAATGGATCAAGCAATTAAGATGATTGAAATTATCACAACTGATTATAGAGAAGGTCAAATCTTTACAGGAAAAGTAATCAGCATTAAAGAATTTGGTGCGTTTATTGAATTTGCTCCAGGAAAAGAAGGAATGGTACACATTTCTAAAATTTCTAAAGAAAGAATCAATCATGTAGAAGATGTACTTACATTAGGAGATGAAGTTACTGTAGTTTGTCTTGGAAAAGATAAGATGGGTAGAATTAGTTTCTCAATGAAAGATGTAAAAAAATAAATGTAACAGTTCACTTATATTCGTGCATAAAAATATAACTTTCAGTCAATGGCTGAAAGTCATATATAAAAAATAAAGCTATGAACCGAGGTTCATGGCTTTATTTTTTTGTGTTTTTTTAAATTCCACTGTGGAAAGTACGGCTAATAACATCAGATTGTTGTTCTGGTGTTAATTTAATGAAGTTAACAGCATAACCAGAAACTCTAATTGTAAGTTGAGGATAGTTTTCTGGATTTTTTTGTGCGTCTAATAAAGTTTCTCTGTTTAATACATTTACGTTTAAGTGATGTCCACCTTTTGTTGCATAACCATCTAATAAAGCTACTAAATTATCTACTTGTTGTGTTGCGATGCTCATATGAAATTCCTCCTTGAATCATTCAAATTATTTTTACGGGGTAACATTAATAATAGTAATTGTTACTGTTATTTAAGTTAATATCATAATATCATAAATTATTTATACTGTAAAGGAACATTTATAAAAAAATTGTTCTTTTTTTTATGCAAAAAAATAGGAATAACTTGGACTATTTTTCATATATTGAGACATGGGGATAGTGTTCATGTAGGAACTGTAAGGATAGGGGAGATTAGGTTGAAAGTGATGGTTATTAAAAAGAAAGAAGAAATGATATTGCAGATTTTTCCATTTAAAAGAAGAGAATTTTGGAGAGAAGTTGCAAACAACTATGCACAGATTCAAGAAATCAGAATACGGGTGGAACAGCCTATTTTAATAAGGGGAAATGGAAATGAGCGTTTTCTTACAAAAGAAGGAAAATTAGTACATAGCTATAGGGAAGATTTGGCATATGGTAGCAAAATGGAAATAGAAGAAATTATAAACTTTCTTTGCAAAGAATCAATCTATGCTTTTACTGATGAAATTGGACAAGGGTTTCTTACTGTAGCAGGAGGACATAGAGTTGGAATTGTAGGAGAAATTATCTGCAATAGGCAGGGAAAGTTGGAGACTATGAAAAATTTTTCTAGCTTAAATATAAGAATAGCCCATGAAATATTAGGGGTGGCGGATGTGATCTTGCCTTATTTATATGGAACTTATGGATTGTATAATACCTTGATGATTTCACCACCAGGCTGTGGGAAAACAACTTTATTACGAGATACCATTCGGCAAATTTCCAACGGAAATAAACACCATAGAGGAATGCAGGTGGGGGTAGTAGATGAACGTTCAGAGTTAGGAAATGTATGTGGTGGGACTCCACAGAACCATATAGGAATGAGAACAGATATTTTAGATGGATGTCAAAAAGCACAAGGTATGATGTTGTTGCTTCGTTCTATGGGACCAGAAGTGATTGCGGTAGATGAATTAGGAGGTGTTGATGATATTAAAGCAACAAAAGTGGCACTGCAAGGGGGGTGTAGTGTACTAGCTACGATTCATGGAAACAGTATTTTAGAATTGAAGCAAAAAGAATACATAAATCAAATGATAGAAGAAAAGATTTGGAAACGCTATATCTTATTAGGAAAAAAGAATGGACAATGTAAAGTGATAGAAATTCGTGATGAAGAAGGTGAACTATGTTACAAATTATAGGAGGTGCTTTTATTCTTTTGGGCAGTATTGGCATTGGACAAAGTATGGTAGAAGAGATTCGAACAAAACAAAATACATTAATAGAATATCTTCATTTTTTTGATATCTTACATAGTGAAATATCATATAGTCGAGAAACCATACCTGACGCTTGTGGAAAAATTGGTCAAAAAATAGATGGAAAGTTAGGGGAATATTTAAAAAACATACAAGTAGAAGTAGAGCAAGGAAATTCTTTCCCAGAGTGCTGGCGTCAACAAATGGAACAAGCATTACAGGGTATTAAAATAGATGCAAAGTTTAAAAAGCACATGCTAGAATTTCCTTCCTATGTAGGATTTGCAGACAGTGAGATGCAGTGTCGAGCCGTGAATGGATATATGGAAGATATTTCGGTAATGAAGAGTGAATTGGAAGATAATATGAAAGATCAAATTAAGATGATACATGCTATTAGTGTAAGCTGTGGCATGATGATTGCAATTATTTTGTGGTAAATATAGGATAGGAAGAAGGAATATAAATGGAGATAAGTTTGATTTTTAAGATTGCAGCAGTTGGTATATTAGTTACTATTTTGAATCAAATATTAAAGGCAACACAACGTGAAGAATTGGCATTTCTCATATCACTTTCATCCTTGATTTTAGTCCTAACATGGATTGTTCCATATATTTATGATCTATTTGCAATGGTACAAGGGTTATTTGATTTATGATAGTGAGGCGATTTGTCGCTTATGAGCCTAAATTGTTAGGTTGAGAGAAAGTGATGGTTACTAATATGAGTATATTACAAATAGCAATGATTGCTCTTTCAGGTGTGATACTAGCAATGATGTTAAAGAATTATAAACCAGAATATAGTAATTATATCGGTATGGTTGTATCGCTTTTTATTTTTGCATCTGTAATAGTAGTTCTTAACATGATGAAAGAAGAAATTGGACAGATATCTTTTGTAGTGGGAGAAAATAGTACTTATTATGTCATACTGTTTAAAATTCTGGGAATCACATATCTTTGCGAATTTACAGCAAGTATTTGTAAGGATGCAGGTTATCAATCCATAGCAGGACAAGTTGAATTATTTGGAAAATTGACTGTACTAATTGCTGGAATGCCAATTTTGCAGGCTCTACTCAGTACCATTCAAAATTTTATTAGTTAAAAAGTTGCCTCTTCGAGCCAAAGTTGCCAAGCTGAGAGAAAGTGATGGTTATAGTGTGAAAAATAAGATTTTTCACACGGCAATTTGTCTCTTTCGAGACAAAGTTGCCAGACTGAGAGAAAGTGATGGTTATAGTGTGAAAAATAAGATTTTTCACACGGCAATTTGTCTCTTTCGAGACAAAGTTGCCAGACTGAGAGAAAGTGATGGTTATAGTGTGAATGTAACAGATATATTTCAACAATATGGGCTGGATGATTTAGAACAGAGTGTAGATATTTTATTTCCTGATTGGAACTTACAAATATATGAGTTGTTTCAGTTGATTATGACAGGAAATATTGGTCAAGTTTGGGAAAAAGTAGGGAAAGAATTTCTGACCATGGCAGTAGGTGAAATTGCAGGCATAAAAACGGTTTTGGTAATTATTTTAATACTAGGAATTGTATCAGGAATTTTATCTAATTTTTCGGATTTATTTGAAAATCATCAAGTTGCAGATATAGCATTTTATATCAATTATATTATTTTGATTATTTTACTTATGGAAATTTTTTCGAATACGTTACAGGTGGCAGAAAACACCTTGATGGAATTGGTAGAATTTGTACAATTCTTTTTGCCTACCTACTTTCTGACGATTACAGCGGCAAATGGAGGGACAACGGCGATTACATATTATCAGTTGATGTTATTTGTTGTGTTTTTTGTAGAGCGTGTCCTATATACCATTTTTGTGCCAAGTGTTAGCTGTTTTATGATGTTAGTGATTTTAAATGGAATATGGGAAGAGGAAAAGTTAACGGCTATGTTAACGATGGTAAAAAAGGGAATTAGTGCTTTATTAAAAGGTATGGTTGTTTTTGTTATGGGAATCGGAATGATTCAGTCTATGATTGCACCAGTGATCGATTCTTTGAAAACTACTGCTGTAGAAAAAACAGTAACAGCCATTCCTGGTATTGGAGATTTGGCAGGAGGAGCATGGCAAATGGTTTTTACCACAGCAGTCTTAGTGAAAAATAGTGCAGGTCTCTTAATGATGATATTGTTGATCGTTCTCTGTGGTTTGCCTTTATTAAAACTGTTTTGTATTATGGTAATGTTAAAAGGTGGAGCAGGATTTATAGGATTGATTGCAGATAAAAGGATGACAGAAAGTGTGAATAAGGTGGGAGATGGTGTTGCATTATTATTGCAAATTGTATTTACAGCAAATGTATTTTTTATGATATTGATCGCTGTAGCAGCATGTACCATCAATCGGTAATGTAGGAAATGCATAGTACTGTATGAATAAGTATATTCACTGCATAGTGCGTAGTAACCACTTTGAGAAAGTGATGGTTGTTAAAATGAAAGGACGATATGGCAGAAAAATTTCTAGAGGTATTAAAAGAAGTGGGAATATTTTTAATCATCGGACAAACGATTCTTCATTTTAGTCCAGCTAAAAAGTATGAAAAATATATGAAGATGATGATTAGCATTATGGTTATGACACAATTGATGATTCCGATTGTTTCAATATTTAATGCAGATTTAGAGGGAGTTATGGAAAATGAATTAAATAAATATATGGAAGAATTAAGTGAATTTGAACAACAACAAAACATTTTAGAAGCCCAGATGTTAGAATACAGCCAACAAGAATATACAATATTTCAACAGGAAATGGAGCAAAGTTTAGAGGGAATATTGCAGCAGGAAGATGAAAATCAGAATCAAGTAGAAGAATTGCAGCAAGAACAAAATCAGAGTCAGATAGACCAGTTGCAGAAGGAAGATGAAAATCAGAATCAAGTAGAAGAATTGCAGCAAGAAGATGAAAGGATAGAAAGCATCAAGTCTGTAGAGGTAGAAAAAATTGAAATATTATTAGAATGACTCTAGAAATCCACATATCAAAGATTTCTAGGGTACATTAGATGGTTCGGGGTAACAGTTGTGTACATAAAAATGTAACTTTCAGCTTATAGCTGAATAGTTACGGTCAGGGGGATTATGAAAGACTGGTTTTCGCAAGAAGATAAGGAAAAACATACAGAAGAAGAACAAGAACTGATAAATAAGAAGATAGATCTAAAGAGATACCTGACCAGAGACAATATGATTATAGTGGTATTGATAGGGGTTCTTCTTTTTATTATTGCGATTCCTACAGGTGACGGGACTGAGAGTACATCTATGATGGTAAAGGAAGACTTAGAGGTAGAAAAAGAAGAAATAAAAGAAATAATGAATGAAGCTATAGAAGCAGAAGATGAAGAGGAATTTTATGAGGTGTTAGAGAGAAGATTGGAAGAAGTACTATCTTTTATGGAAGGGGTAGGAGAAGTGAAAGTGATGATTACCATAGCAGCCTCAGAAGAAATTGTAATAGAAAAAGATAGCCCAAGTGTACGGAATAATACAACAGAGAATGATAGTGATGGTGGCAGTCGAACTATTAGTGAAGTGGAAATGGATGAAACGACTATTTATGAAACAAAGGAAGATGGTACATTAGCACCAGTGATAGTTAAAATAATAGAACCAGAAATTGAAGGCGTGGTGGTGATTGCAGAAGGTGGAGGAGATGTACACGTACAAAATAATATTACAGAAACAATTCAGTCATTATTTGATATTAACGTGAATAAAATAAAAGTAGTAAAGATGAAGTAAAAGATGAAGAGTAGGAGTGAGAGTATTGAAACGTAACCAAATTATGATTA
>JAWXVD010000076.1:0-16491 GCA_044425705.1 Eubacteriales bacterium
ACACAGGGCTACCAGACACGCTTGTGTCAAGTAAAGGACAACACTTTTTAATAATATTCTCTATTTTATTGTGTTTTATGTCGAAACTTGTAAGCAAAAGCCACTTCACAAATACTTCCCGAATGCGAAATGGCCTATTGACTTTCTTGTAACGAGATTCTCATTAGCCTTATGACTATTTATTATTTAGTAGTGAAATCCCAGCACAAGCAAGACCTAATCCAATCATAATAATAGCATCCTGTGTTTTTAATTCATCCAGTATAGATAGCATTACAGTAGCAACACCCATAGCAATAGGAATAGCACAAAGTGTGGTATCTAAAATATTCTTAACATTACTAGGAATTTTTTCACGATTTTCACTTTTACATTGTATTAAATCATCAACAGATACCCCTAAATGCTCAGCAAGTTTTGGTAATGAGTTGATATCCGGACAAGATAAATCTCGCTCCCATTTAGATACAGCCTTGTCTGTAACATTCATCAAGCTAGCAAGTTCTAATTGTGTCATGTTTTTCTCTTTACGAAGTGATGAAATCATCATTCCCAGTGTTTTATTCTTCATATATAAAATCTCCTTTAGTTTTGATGCTTTCATCATAAACCCATACACAAAGGAACTCAACCGACCTAAAGTTGAGTTTGGTAAACCGTTAGTTTAGTTGTAGTTTATCTTCTTTTATTATAGAAACACCCTCCATTGCACTGTAGTCAAATGCAATTTAAAATTATTCTGCTATTTAATAATCATAATGCCCTTTACACGACAAAATCTCAACTTGATCTTTCACAATTCTATATACCAAGCGATTCGTATCATCAATTCGTCTACTCCAAAAACCACTCAGCTCTCCTTTTAAAGGTTCTGGCTTTCCTATACCATCAAAATTACCACGTTCTATATCTTTTAATAATACATTGATTCTCTTTAGTGTTTTCTTATCCTGTGATTGCCAGTATACATAATCCATCCAAGCATCATCAAACCAAATTTTTCTCACTAATCTTCTACCTCAATAATTTCATGTTCCACGCCTTCTCCATTATCAAGTGCCATAATACCTTTTCTCAAATGGTTCATATTGGCTTCTGAATAAAATGGATCTGCATTAATCTCAAATGGTATTCTTTTTTCTCTTGAAACTTTCTTAGCGAACATGGTAAATGCTGCTGTCATTGATAAACCCATATCCGAACAAGTTTCTTCCATACTTTTTTTCAGTTCTTTATCCATACGAAAATTAACCATTGCTTGTGCCATATAATCACACTCCTTTTCTTTATATCTATATAGTATTCTCTTGTAAATCATTTGTCAATGTTTCGCTTTACAATTTATGGTTTATTTATATATATTCTTATGTATTTGTTATCCTTAGTTAACCTTCTTCTCTTAAACTAACTAAGGACAACATTTTTATACCATCTAAAAGAATGTGACATTTTATCATAAACTTTAATTCGGCACGCACTGCGTGCTGTTTTTAAAATCAATTCCAAACGCAGTGAGTACGCAATTAATGTTCCACTCTTATTGTTGTTTCAACACTAGCATGCCTATACTTGTTTAAACTATTCTTTTAGTTGTTTATTGACTCCGCCGTCTCCAACATTGACTCAATAAAAATCCCATACCCCCTAGTCGGATCATTTACAAACACATGTGTCACCGCCCCGATCATCTTCCCATTTTGAAGTATTGGTGCCCCAGACATCCCTTGCACAATTCCCCCAGTGATTTCCAATAATTCCTCATCTACTACCGTTAATTCAATACCACGATTCACATTATCATTTTCTAAATGAACGGAAGTAATCATGACATCATACCATTTAGGCTCTCCTGTTATGGTACAGAGAATTTGTGCTTCTGATAGCTCTATTGCTTGTTTCAAACCAATTTCTATCGCTTCATTTTCTCCCAGTATATCTGCTACTTCTATATTTCCAAAAATACCTCCATTAGTATTTGCTGTGATATTGCCAAGTTTATTGCTATCCGTATAAGAAATGATACCTGTCAATTCGCCAGGCATTCCATTTTCTCCTTTTGTGATAGATATGATTTCTGTAGTATATAGTTCTCCTAGTTGTAGGTTCATCAGCGAAGAGGTATCGATATCATTGATTCCATGTCCTAATGCTCCGAATTCATTATCAGTAGTAACATAAGTAAGTGTACCTACACCTTGTGCATTGTCTCGAATCCAAATCCCTAATTTGTATTCGCCATCTATGTTTGCGATAGGTGTCACCTTTATATCAAATATTTCTCCTTCTCTTTCAATTTGTAAAATTAAAGAATCACCATTAGAACTACTTACATATTCCATAAATTCTTCCTTTTTAGATACTTCCCATCCATTGACAGACAATATATAATCACCTGCTTGTAATAAATTATCTACTGGAGCAACTATATCTCCATTTCTTCCTTGAAATTCTCCAGTTGCTACTACAAGTACTCCATTTGTTTTTACATAAATCCCTACTGGAATGCCTGCTGGAATTACCATGATATCTTCGATTACGGAAACTTCCGTGGTTTTAAATGGAATGATACCAAATAGTTTGATATTCATATCATAAACATCTGTTTCATTAGCATAAAATGTGACAGGCGCCGCCATATCTACTGTAATAGAATCTGGTTCCAGCTCATCTCCTACTGTAGAGCTTCCTATTGTTTGTTTATATAGACTAGCTGTGGCAGGAATATTAAAATAAAATTCTTCCTCTACTCCAGAACGAATTTTAATTGCTGATGGAACTTGCAACCAAGTGGAAAAAATCCAAACTATAATAATTGTGATTGAAACTGATGCTAACAAAATATATAAGAAGTTACGATATGCCCTCATACTCATGCCCATTCCTCTCTAACTCTAATTTCACAATAAATCATTAGACTAAGGGCAAAAGAAATTCCACCCTCAGCATCTACGATTTTACCCTTCCAAGCAAGTAAAATCATTGGACTTAAAAATGAGACATACGAAGTATTATTTCATACTTAGCACGTCTCATTTAGTATATGGAATCTTTTCAATTTTACTTCAATTATTTTTTTGTTTTATTGCCAAATCTTTCATTTCTTTTGCATTTGCTAACACTACTTCTGTAATTTGCGTACCACCTAATAATCTTGCCAATTCTACTAATATTGCATCATCTTTCAGTTCTTTAATATCTGTTCTGGTTATATTTTCACTACTTGATTTTTCAATTAAATAATGACTATCTGCCATGGCTGCAATCTGTGGTAAATGCGTGATACAAATAATTTGGTGTTGTTTTGCAAGCACTGCCATTTTTTCTGAAACCTTCCATGCTGTTATACCGCTGATCCCTGCATCAATTTCATCAAAAATCAAAGTATCAATCTGTTCTTTATCTGCAAGGACTGATTTTAACGCTAACATAATTCGCGACAATTCACCACCACTAGCTACGCTGCTCATTAACTTTTTAGGTTCCCCTGGATTTGTGGAAATCATAAATTTAATATCGTCATATCCCTCTGGGCTAATCACAGTTTCTTTTTGTAACACTTGGATTTCAAAATCAACTTCTATGAAATTCAATTCCTTTAATGCCTGTGTCAACAGAGAAGATAAGGTAATCGCATATGTACTTCGAATCTTAGATGCTTTGGCTGATTCTTTCCATATTTTCTCTTTTACGGTTTCAACCTTTTCTCTACATTTTAAAATATACTCTTCGTAATGAGATAGTTTTTCTAACTTTTCTTGTTGCATTGCTTGATATTCTAAAACCTCATCAATAGTATGTCCATATTTACTTTTTAAATGATTGATTACATTTAATCGATTTTCTAGTATTTGAAAATCATTTTGATCAAACTCTAAATCTGATACATATGCTGACACTGCACGATTAAAATCATTTAAAAGATTATCGATGTCTACCAACTGCTCATCTAATTGTTCCATGTCTGCATCGTATGAAACTACTGTTTTTAATTCACGTAATGCTCGTCCAATTTGGCTCCCTGCACCATGATCGTCTTCGTATCCTGTCCATAAATGAGCATTTGTTAAAGCTTCTACAATCTTTTTGGCATGAATCACCTTGGTGTATTTTTGGTCGATTTCTTCATCTTCGCCAATTTGTAACTGTGCTTTTTCTATTTCTTCTATTTCAAATGCTGCCAATGCAATTTCTCTAACTCTAGTAGCATCGTCTGTGGTAATATTTTCTAGCTCTTTCGTAGCCTCTACATATTCTTGATATAATTTTTTCAAGCTTGTTTTGATAGGCTGTATTTTTTCTATACAAAAATCATCTAAGATTTCAGAGTATTTTTTTTCATTTAATAAACTTTGATTTTCATGTTGTCCATGTATATTGATAAAAAGAGATGCAATTTCTTTTAGTTGACGATTGCTTACTAACTCTCCATTGATTTTACAAACACTACGAGATGGCATAATTCTTCTTTGAATAATCAATAATTCGTTTTCCATAGGAATTTCCAGATTATGTAATTTTTTTAATTGTTCCTCTTTATCTACTTGGAACAACAACTCTACTAATGCATAATCAGCACCAGTTCTAATTAAATTCTTATCAGCTTTACCACCCAATGCCAAGTGAATAGATCCTAAAATAATGGATTTACCTGCTCCAGTTTCACCTGTTAGAATATTCAATCCTTCTCCAAAAAAAACCTCTGTTTCATCAATTAAGGCTAAATTTTTTACATGTAAACTTACTAACATTCTCAGCTCCTTGCACTTCTCTCAAAAGTTCTTGTTACAGTCCACACGTGACCTGTAACACAGTTCTTGCCACTATACCAACAATATTATCATCACCAATGCCCTACCGCATTGATTATTTTTTAAATCCTATACTAATAATTCTCTAATTTTATTCATTACCTGCAAGGTATCTTCTGTAGTACGTACCGCCATCATAATGGTATCATCACCAGCGATACTTCCTACTACTTCCTTTAATTTCATAGCATCAATTGCCGCCGCTACAGCCATTGCCATACCAGAAACTGTTTTGACTACTAAGATATTTTGTGCCATATCCATAGATATAAATCCATCTTGTAACACTCTGATATATTTATCTCCTAATTGCGACTCATCATGGCGTACTACAATATATTTCTGTTTTCCATTTCCAGTTGGAACCTTTGACAATTTCATTTCACGAATATCTCTTGATACTGTGGCTTGTGTCACTTGAAATCCTGCTGCTCGTAATTTATCCGCTAATTCTTCCTGTGTATCAATATCATAATGTTCAATTAATTCTGCAATTTTTGAATGTCTATTCCCCTTCATTCATACTCTCCTTATTCACTCATCTTACGATGCAGCACTTCAACAAAACTTTCTTTGCTTATTTTTATAATTGTGGTAGTTTGTTTTGTTTTCTGAATTTGAATCTGGTCTCCTGTTACCATAGGCACTCGGTCATACCCATCTGAATTGGCTTCTACCGATAAGGTTCCACCATCTTTTGCATTGGCTATAACGATTGTAATCCGATCCTCTGCCCGCAAAATAATGCTTCTTGCATTTAAAGTATGTGCACAAATAGGTGTTAATACAATCAAGTCTGCCCCTGGCTCTACAATAGGTCCCCCTGCTGACATATTATATCCTGTGGAACCTGTTGGTGTAGAAACAATCACTCCGTCTGCACTCCATCTACATAAAAACAAATCATTTACGTAAATATCAAATCCAATGATTCTAAGTGCTCCACCTCTCGTAATGGTAATGTCATTTAAAGCTGGATACAATTGATAACTCTCGCCTGATTGATGCTTTACCACAGCATCTAACATGATTCTTTTTTCCATATCATAAGTATCTTCCAGCAAAGCATCTAGGGCATCATCTATATTCTGTTTTTCTACTTCAGCTAAAAATCCCAAACTCCCTAAGTTAACACCTATAAAAGGAATATCTTTTCCAATCATATCTCTAGAAGCCTGTAATAAGGTACCGTCTCCACCTAAAACAATGATACACTCCACCATATCATCCAACGCATCGATGCTTGTATATTTTAACCCTTTAGTTCCTCTTACTTGGTAATACGCCAGTGAAATTTCTTCCTCTAATACCTCTGTTTCATCCATACTATGAAGTTCTGATAACATATCCTCGCTAATAACAGCATCATCCTTTTTCATAGGCGAAACTTGACAAGTAGCACCTCTCTTTGTCAGATATCGTTCTATATACATGGTAGTCTCTAACCTGGGATCTTTCGGTTTATTTGTGATAATATAAAAATTTTTCATCTTCTATTTCTATCCTATCTCATAATGCCTGATGTGCCTTGGCTACTGTATAATTAATAATCTCTTGTATTTCGTTTTCTCTTGCATATCCAGTTTGATCATTGATTGTCTCCATCAATTTTGATTCAATATCATGTTCTGTCACATCTATCATCTGTTCATTATACTCTGGATTTTTCTCTATATGAATTAAATATTCAATATTTCCTTCTGGTCCTTTGATTGGAGAATATTCTAAATGTAAAAAAGAAAATCCAAGAATATGAATCAAATCGAAGATTTTTTCCACCACTTCTTTATGAATACTCTGTTCTCGCACCACACCTTTTTTGCCCACTTTATCTTTTCCAGCTTCAAATTGAGGTTTGATCAAGCACACCATCTGTCCATGATCCTTTAATAATCTTCTTGCTGGTAGTAAAATTTTGCTTAAGGATATAAAAGATACATCTACAGATGCAAACTCTATATCATCCTGAATTTCTTCTCTCGTAAGATATCTAAAGTTTGTCTTTTCCATACAGACAACGCGCTCATCATTCCGTAATTTCCATGCCAATTGCCCATGTCCTACATCTACCGAGTATACTTTTGTAGCTCCATTTTGCAACATGCAATCAGTAAAACCACCAGTAGAAGCACCTATGTCCATACAAACTTTATTTGCTAATGTGATTTGAAACTGTTCCATAGCCTTTTCTAATTTTAGTCCACCACGGCTCACGTATTTCATGGTACTGCCACGGACTTCTATTTTAACTTTTTCCTCATGAAACATGCTTCCAGCCTTATCTTCTCGCTGACCTTGTACAAATACATTGCCAGACATAATAATGGCTTTCGCTTTTTCTCTTGACTCTGCTAATCCTTGTTTTACGAGAAGCACATCCAAACGCTCTTTCATTCTTTTCTCCATTTTTATTTATTCACATACAGTAACAGCTCAGCCATTACCTCAATTTCTATTCTTTTTTCTTGCATGGCTAAACTGTTACCACATAGCTAGTAATAATTCGTTTTGCAATTGATTCGCTATCAATTCCTACTTCTTGCTTTAATAAATCCACGTTTCCATGCTCTACATACACATCTGGAATGGCAATATTTAACACGGAGACAGGTAACTTTTCTCTATCTACAAAATCTCTAACTTTTTCTCCATAACCACCTGATAGTACATTTTCTTCCATGGTTACATACAATCTATGTTCTTTGCTTAATTCTCTTACACATTCTTCATCAATTGGTTTCACAAATCTAGCATTGACTAATGAACAAGAATATCCTTTACTCTTTAACAAGGTTCTTACTTCTACTGCTGTTTTTACCATACTTCCCACTGCCATCAACACAATATCTTCTTCTTCGTAAATCAGTTCACTTTTTCCAAATACGATAGGTTTTCTACTATTCTGTAATCCATCGTAGGCTTGTCCTCTGGGATATCTTACAGACATAGGTCCTTCAAATGTAACTGCAAATTTCATCATATCAGAAAGTTCCCATTTATTTTTTGGTGCCATAATGTACATTCCTGGAATAGAAGACAGATAAGATAAATCAAAGATTCCTTGATGTGTTTCTCCATCGCTACCAACTAAACCAGCACGATCAATGGCAAAGGTAACAGGCAAATTTTGAATACAGACATCATGTAATACTTGATCATATGCTCTTTGCAAGAAGGATGAATAAATTGCTACTACTGGACGCAATCCACCTGCTGCCAATCCTGCCGCAAAGGTAACAGCATGTTGCTCTGCAATTCCCACATCAAAAAAGCGATCTGGATGAATTTTGCGGAATCGTTTTAATCCTGTACCATCTGGCATAGCTGCTGTAATCGCCACAACCTTTGGATTTCGCTCTGCCAATTTAATCATAACCGTAGAAAATACATCTGTATAATTTGACTTTGCTTTTTTTGATTTTGGTAATCCTGTTTCAATAGCAAAAGGTTCTGCCCCATGAAATCTAGCTGGATGTCTTTCGGCTGGTTCATAGCCTTTTCCTTTTTCTGTTAATACATGCACTAACACTGCATTCTTACAACGTTTCGCCTCTTGAAATGCCGTCATCAGCTCTCCAATATTATGACCATCAATAGGACCTAAATATGTCAATCCCATATCTTCAAAAAACATGCCTGGAATCACCAAGCGTTTTACACTACTTTTAGCACGTCTAATATTCCTAACAAGTGCTTCTCCTAATTTAGAGCCCTCTAAGGAACTATGGATGCTATCTTTTAGATTCTGATAATTGTTTCCTGTTCTAATGGTATTTAAGTACTTAGAAACTCCTCCCACATTTTCTGAGATAGACATATTATTATCGTTTAAAACGATAATATAATTGGTATCCAGTTGGGCTGCATTATTCAATGCTTCATAAGCCATACCTCCCGTCAAAGATCCATCCCCGATAACTGCTACTACGGTGCTATCTTCACCTTGTATATCTCTGGCTTTTGCTAATCCCAAACCTGCTGAAATTGAGGTAGAACTGTGTCCTGTGTCAAAACAGTCACAATCGCTTTCTTTTCTTTTAGGGAATCCACTCATCCCTCCATATTTACGTAAACTGTCAAACCCATCTTGTCTACCAGTTAACATTTTATGTGTATAGGCTTGATGTCCAACATCCCAAACAATTTTATCCTTAGGTAAATCTAAGGATAAATGTAGAGCCATGGTTAATTCTACCACACCTAAATTAGAACCTAAATGTCCGCCATTTTGAGAAATTTTTTCGATTAAAAACTCTCTAATTTCTTCCGCTAGTATGGAATAATCTTGTTCTTCTATATTTTTAATATCATTTTCCTTGGTAATTTGATTTAGAAGCATTTTCTAACCAATCCTTTCTATTTACCTATTTTTCTCTATAAATCAAAGTTTGTATCAGCATTTTCAAAAATTTGTTTGTATCTGAAAATTCTTCCAACTGTGCCATAGCTTCTTTTGAAAGCCTCTCAACATCTACCTTTGATTGTTCCAACCCATTTAAAGAAACATAAGTTGTTTTATGGTTTTTTTCATCGCTTCCAATTGGTTTTCCTAATACTTCTAAGCTGCTTGTAATATCTAAAATATCATCTTGAATTTGAAATGCAATCCCTATATTATAGGCTACTTGCTGGATTTGCTTCACTTGTGCTTCTGATGCTCCTGCCAAAATAGCTCCTATCATCATAGCACTCTGTATCAAGGCCGCCGTTTTATTTTCATGAATAAATAATAATAATTCTTCATTTACCAAAGATTGATCAAGATTTTCAGCCTCTATATCTG
Source organism: Eubacteriales bacterium (assembly GCA_044425705.1). GTDB lineage: Bacteria > Bacillota > Clostridia > Lachnospirales > Lachnospiraceae > JAWXVD01. The sequence goes on from JAWXVD010000076.1 coordinate 9,592, forward strand.
CTGTTTGCCCACCTATCATACCATAAATGCCTGCTTTATTTGATAAAACAGTCAATGCACTTCCAATATTTACATTCGTTGGTTCCATAGCAAAGGCTTTGCAGGCTGTTTCAAATGCATAATTCAACAACCCATCTCCCGCTAATATGGCCATACCTTCACCATATACAACATGTGTGGTTTTTCTACCTCGTCTATATTCATCATTATCCATAGCTGGCAAATCATCATGTACTAAAGAATATGTATGAATCATTTCAATAGCTGCCATAAATGGCTCTACAATTGTACTAGAACCACCAAACATACGATACGTCTCCTGCATTAACATAGGACGTAATCTCTTTCCACCTGCTAAAATGCTATAATTCATAGCTTCTATGACGGTTTTAGGATACCCTACTTCTTCTGGCAAAAATGATTTAATTATCTTTTCTATCTCATCTACATGTTTTTGTAATTCCATATTAAAACTCATCTACGCCTCCTTCTCCATTTAACACAAGGACTTGTTTTTCTACTTTATCTATTGTATCATTACATTCTTGAATCAATTTCATTCCTTTTTGGTAGGTAGAAAAAGAATCTTCTAAGGTAATGGTATCCGATTCCAATTGTTTTATCATTTCCTCAAGTTGTAAAAATGATTCTTCTACAGATCTTTCACCTTTTTTTGATTTTGTTGCCATATCAATAACCAAACCTTTCCTTAACTCTAGTAGTTTAACTGATTTAAACTTCTAGATAAAATTTATGGGATTATTCTTGCCTCTCTATCGTTTCTACTCTAGCTGATAATTTACCATCTCTCAACTGTACTTGGATTTTATCTCCAACCTTCACTTGCTCACTTTCTCTAATGCACATTCCCTGTTCATCTGCCACATAAGAAAAACCTTGATTTAATTTCTCTAATGGTGACAATCCTTTCATGCGCTCTATATAAATAGATAATCTATATTTTTTCCATTCTAAAATATGTAACATGTTAGCTTGTACTTTTTCTTCTAAGTTCATTAAAAAGACACGCTTTTCCTTAATCTGTGCCATAGGGCTTAAATGTTTGATCCGAGTCTTCTTATGATCCAATTGCATTTTTAATATTTGAAGTTTCCCTAACATGAATCGCTGAAAAATATCTTGATATTCTCTCACCCTTTGTTCTATTACTGCTATTTCGACTACTGCTAATTCTGCCGCAGCTGAAGGTGTTGGTGCACGCATATCAGCTACAAAATCGGCTATGGTAACATCTGTCTCATGCCCTACGGCAGAAATAATAGGAATACTGCAATCAAAAATAGCCTGTGCAACTACTTCCTCATTAAATGCCCATAAATCCTCAATGGATCCACCACCTCGACCTACAATTATGATATCTACCTCTTTTAATTCCAATGCTCGTATACCTTGTACTATACTGCTTGCCGCTTGGCTACCTTGCACAATTGCAGGATACAGAATAATTTGCACGTAAGGATTACGCCTTGTGGCTATATGAATGATATCTTGCACCGCCGCACCAGTAGGTGCAGTTACGATACCTATAGTTCTATTAAAATAGGGAATTGGTCTTTTATAATCAGGAGCAAATAACCCACGCTCTTCTAGTTCATTTTTTAATTTTTCGTATTTTTCATACAACAAACCAGCTCCATCCAAAATAATTTCTTTTGCATACAGCTGATATTTTCCATCTCTTTCATATACGTCTACATTGCCTTCTACGATAACGGATTGACCTTCTTGTAATTGAAACCCCAATCCCTGTCTTTGCCTTGCAAACATGACACACGCAACACTACTCTTACCATCTTTTAATGTAAAATAAATATGTCCTGAAGAATGATACTTGCAATTGCTTACTTCCCCTTTAATGAAAAGTGATTGTAGTAAATAATCTTGTGTAAACATATTTTTAATGTAAGTATTCAATTGCGCTACAGTATACACATTTTGCATACAAACTCCATCACTTTCTTAAAATACCACAAACATTTTTAGCTTGCAAATTTTGCCAAAATACCATTGATAAAACTTGGAGATTCGTCTTGTCCAAATTTCTTTGCTAATTCTACCGCCTCATTAATTGCTACATTAGTAGGTACTTCTTCATCGTAATTAATTTCAAAAATCGCCAATCTGATAATAGTTAAATCTACTTTTCCCATTCTATTTGTAGACCAACCTGTAGCTTTTTCATTGATTAATTGATTGATTTCTTCTAAATGCTCCATAATCTTTTGATATTTCGAAGTAATATAATCTGTATCTTCTACATCTGCAAAATTTTCCTCTTCTTCAAAAAAGAATTGGCACTGTTCTTGCATTTCTTCCTTGCTATTAAATTCAATTCGAAATAACAATTTGAAAATTTGTTCTCTTAACTTTCTTCTGTTCATATAAATAATAAACCCTTCCTATATTTTCAACCTATACACTTATAAAAACTAAGTGCCTTTCCGTTGAAAGGCACCCAACTTACAATCCATCTATTATAACAATCTAAAATTCACCAGAGCCTATTCTTATTTCTCCTCTGGCATATCTACACCAACAATTCTAATATTAACATCTGTAACTACTAAACCTGTCATATTTTCAATCGCAGCTTTTACTTTTTCTTGGATTTTTGCACTTGTAGTTGGAATATTATACCCAAACTCTAATAATACTGCTAAATCCACTTTTACATTATTATCAATCACTTCTACCTTTACACCTTTTGCAAGATTCTTCACACCAGCCTTACTTAATATTTCATTTGTAATATTTCCTGCCATAGCTGCCACACCTGTAACTTCAGTGGCTGCAATACCTGCTATAATAGCTACTACATCATCTGCAATCTGTACAATTCCTTCTGTTTGATCGTCTCCTAGCACATAAGTATTTCTATCTAAATTTTTTTCCATGAGATTTGCCTCCTAAACATTACTTCCTGTTTGCATTATATCATTTTCACTAGCATTTGCATAGTACTTTTACTATTTGCACAATAATAACAACACCTTTCGGTGACATCGCTTCAGCACTACACCATAAAGTATACCTTATATAGATCTATAGCCAAAAAGAAACGCTATATTGTTCTTCCATATAAGAATATGCAATAGATGCATTTTGATTCTGCAAATAAGAAAAAATCCCTTGTTCTTCAATTAAATATGTGATCATTTCTTGGTACACCTCTTTCGATTGACATTTTATTGTAACTGTTTCTGCATCACTATGATATGCCTCTTCAAAGAGTTGTGTTAGCATGTCTTTATCCACATAGGTAAAGTATAAATTTTCCATAACATAATAATTCGCAACTGTTGCACTGCAGTATGGCATTGGTACAATATCATCTATTGTATGTGTTTCTAATAGTTGTTCCGTTGTAATACATAAATAATCATAATTGATACTAGGCGTTGTTATCGTTTCTATTTGCGTTTCACTAGCAATTGTATAGGATGCATCTCCCCAAGTGGAATCTACGTAATAATATGCTCCATCAATTTGCACCAAATTCCATACGTGACCTTCTCCACTGCTCACTCCCCCTGCTACCAAAGCCACTGTTACATCTAATTTTTGCAATAAATATTGCATAGTTTTCGCATAGCCCTGACATACTGATTCATTATTTAATAAAACCGAACAAATATTTTGACTATCGCTAGCTTCTAAATTATATTGACATCTATTGATAATTTCTTCATAGACATATTTTACTTTTTCATACTCTGTGGCATCCATTGTAATACCAGACAAAAAATCATTAGCACTTGCAAGAAGCAATTCATTTCTCCTGAAAATTTCTTCTGCATCATACAAATAAATACCTGTAAATGTAATTTTTTGCAACACATCTGCTAAGGTGTGTTGTGTATAGGTGTAGCCATCTACATAAAAAATTTCTGGATGGTCCAACATAACACACTGAAATACCTTATCTATTTTATCAGTATCCATAGCTGAAACTTCAATGTCTTCTCCCAATGTGATTAAAATTTCTAAAATTTCTAAATACAAGACCTGATCTTCTTCTCCAAGAACACTATATGCATATCCTGTAGTCTCTTCATCATTGGTTACTACAATTTTTTCTACTTCATCTTGCGTTTCTTCCGTTTTCTCTACTACAGTACCATCTCCGCCACCTTGTGTATTGATAGGTTGTTGTATTTCTACAAATTCCTCCACATGTTCTGATGATATATCTTCAATGACAATTTTTCCAATTAGCTCATCTTGTCCATTTTCTTGTAAAAAAGGAAGGTTACAACCTGTCAAAAAAACAAGTAGTAAACAAAATAGAATCCTTCTGTTCATTCATACCTCCATTCCATAGCATCAGGGCTACGGAATCTTTTATACCATGCCTATTACTGTGTTCCGAATTCTGAAAGTTCCAGCCCTTTGTTTCTATCTAAAGTCATCCCTACACTCCATGAATTCACAAATAACAATAATGGATTATCTCGTAAATCTTTGATTTTTTTCATATCTGAAGTGCCTGTAATTTTGTCAATTGGATATTCATTTCCCACAATCCATCGAATATGTTCATATGGCAATCTCTCTAATCTAATATCCACATTATACTCTTTTTCTAAACGATATTTTAATACTTCAAATTGAAGAACACCTACTACTCCTACTATGATTTCCTCTAAACCTGTATTGTATTCTTGGAAAATTTGAATAGCTCCTTCCTGTGCAATTTGTGTGATTCCTTTTACAAATTGTTTTCTTTTCATGGTGTCAATTTGTCTTACTCTAGCAAAATGCTCTGGCGCAAAAGTTGGAATTCCTTCGTATTGGAATTGCGCCTTAGGCATACATATGGTATCACCAATGGAAAAAATACCAGGATCAAAGACTCCAATAATATCACCTGCATAGGCTTCATCAAGAATTTTTCTTTCACTAGCCATGATTTGTTGAGGTTGAGAAAGTCTCATCACTTTTCCACCTTGTACATGCTTCACTTCCATATTTGCTTCGAATTTACCTGAACAAATACGCATAAATGCAATTCTATCTCTATGTGCTTTATTCATATTTGCCTGAATTTTAAATACAAAAGCCGAAAACGCTTCTTCTGCTGGATCAATGATTCCAATATCTGCTTTTCTAGGCAATGGCGTTGTAGCCATTTTCAAGAAATGTTGCAAGAAAATTTCCACTCCAAAGTTAGTCAATGCAGAACCAAAGAATACAGGTGTTAATTCCCCTGCTCTTACTGTTTCTAAATCAAACTCTGCACTAGCACCATCTAATAGCTCTATTTCTTCCGTTAATTGTTCTAACGCAGCTTGTCCTACATATTGTTCCATAGCTTCACTATCATCAATAGAAAGAACCCTTGTCTCTCCCTCTTTTGTTCCCTTTTCTGTATCTGAATAGGTGATTACCGTTTTTGATTCCCTTTCATAAACACCTTTGAAATTTTTCCCACATCCAATAGGCCAGTTAATTGGACAAGTAGCAATTCCTAATTCCTTTTCTATTTCATCTAATAAATCAAACGTGTCATTTGCATCTCGATCCATTTTATTAATAAAAGTAAAAATCGGAATTTTTCTCATAACACAAACTTTAAATAATTTTCTAGTCTGAGCTTCTACACCTTTACTACCATCTATGACCATCACCGCCGAATCAGCTGCCATCAATGTACGATAGGTATCTTCTGAGAAATCTTGATGCCCTGGTGTATCTAAAATGTTGATACAGCAATCATCATAATTAAATTGTAATACAGAAGAAGTAACCGAAATTCCTCTTTCCTTTTCTATTTCCATCCAGTCAGACACAGCATGGCGAGCAGTTGCCTTTCCTTTCACACTACCTGCTAAATTAATAGCACCTCCATATAACAAGAATTTTTCTGTTAAAGTGGTTTTACCAGCATCCGGATGGGATATAATGGCAAAGGTTCTTCTTTTATTAATTTCTCCTGTAAAATTACTCACTAAAATTTCCTCCATACATTCTTTCATTCATCATGTTTAGGCAGAATGATAGTCTTCATTCTGCCTAGACGCGAAATATTATAGCATATTTTTCCTCTTTTGCATATAGCTACTACAACTATTCCTGCACTGGACTAATAATAATATTTGAAGGATCAACTTCAGTCTTACGGATGATAACATCTTCAATCTGAGCCAATTGTACTTCATCTAGAGTCGCTACCCCTACCACTACATCTACCATATCTCCACTGATACTGACTACTACATCTGAAAATCCTTTTGCCTCTAACAATATTTCCGCTGCCATTTCTTTTTCCGCAATATCCGTTAAGGCTATCATTCCATCGATAGCATCTTGCTTTTGCGTTTCTGTAATGTTTGTATTATTAATAATTTCTAAGTAAATTTCCTTGTTCTCTACCCTTGTTTGCTCTTTTAATAATTTCACTCCAGCAATGGTTGATAAGGCTTGTGTACTTGTAAAAACTGCTTCCCCTGGTGTAGAATCTCCCAATTCATCTGATAGATTAGCCATTTCATCTTCTAAGGTAGCACTGGCTGTATCAATTTGTGCATCTACCAATTCTGCTGGTACATCATCATCTGATAAGTAATTATCTGTAACCACTAATTCTTCGTCTAAACTTTCGATATCAGAAGCAATATCTTCCTCGGAAAGATCTAATAATGCCGTAATTTCATCATCTGTCATTACACTATTATCACTTGTCATCAGTACCTCTTCGCCAATTTTATTTCCTGCAAAATTCAAATAGCCTGCCACTGCAATCATCATTGCCAAGGCTGTAATCATAATTTGGTTACGTTTCAATACTCTCACTCCTACTCTTCATCTTTTACTTCATCTTTACTACTTTTATTTTATTCACGTTAATATCAAATAATGACTGAATTGTTTCTGTAATAT
>JAWXVD010000077.1:0-16319 GCA_044425705.1 Eubacteriales bacterium
CGACACCGATCTATGTGGCATCTTACTATTCCTTCTTGGGGGAGTTAGAACAGTTACAGGAACGGGCGCAAGGAGTTGGAAACGAACGTTTAAAATTACAATTATTTCATAAGATTCAGAAGGCAAAACGCATGCTGATCGAGAAGGAATGTTCTCTGGAAGGAATCTTTAAGAAGCATATCACCAATCTAAATGGACGTTATATCGTGTTCTGTAGTAATGAGGAACGATTACTAGAGGCCATGGGAACGTGTGAGGAGTGGTTTGTGGACTTAGATGTGAAGGTACATAAGTATCAAGTACTTTCGACCTATAAGAATTCTAAACAGGAATTTCAAGCATTTGAAGAAGATGAGTCGGACAAGGCAATCAAGCTCTTGTTCTGCGTAGACATGCTAAATGAAGGGATTCACGTAGCAGGAATCGAAGGTGTAATCATGCTTCGAACTACAGAATCGTTGAATGTTTACTATCAACAACTAGGGCGAGCATTAACCTGTATGGGAGATTCCAAGAAACGACCATTAATCTTCGACTTAGTCAATAACTTCGAGAATGGCAATGCAGGACCATTAGGGGAAGAAGTACTGTATCAACTCTGTGCAGAGATGGCGGAGGGAGATAGTGAGATAGACTTCGAACTCTATGACTACATGGTAGATCTAAGACAAGCCCTTGAAGATGTGAAGAATACCTTCGAGAAGAGCTGGGATTATAACTACGAAAGCGTGAAAGTATTCTGCAAAGAAAAGAAACGTTTTCCATACAATCGAGAGATGTATCACGGAATCGACTTAGGATCTTGGTGCATTGTACAGCGAAGACAATATCAAAGTGGCGTTTTATATAAGGAAAGAATCACTTTACTAGAAGACATCGGCTTCCCATGGAATCCAAGGGAAGATGCTTGGAGCATCCGCTATCAAGAATTGTGTAATTATGTGGAACAGCATGGTCGTACGCCAAAGAGTACAGAAGACATCAGCCTATATAACTGGTTAGCGAAGCAGAAGAAGTTGTATAAGATAGGACAACTAGAGAAGGATAGAGAAGCTCTTCTCCTGAATCTTCGTGTAGAACTGATTGTTCAAACACCAGAAGAAACATGGCAGAAGCGTTTGCAAGTGCTAGAAGACTTTATCAATGAAAAACAGAAGTTGCCGCAGACCGATGATACATGGCAAGGCATTCCGATTGGGATGTGGCTGGTAGAACAGCGAAGCCTCGGACGCAGTGGGAAATTAACATTAGAACGACAAGCTATGCTAGAAGAACGCGGTGTGATATTTCAAGAACGAAAAGATCGTGCATTCTGGGAAAACCTAGAATTATTAAAAGCATTTTATATAGAAGAAAGTCGCTTTCCAAATACCACAGAGAAATATGAGGGATTTGGATTAGGTGTATGGTGCTCAAGAGTACGAGAGGATCATAAAGTAGGCAAATTAAACAAAGAACAAATAGAAGTATTACAAGGGTTGGGATTCGACCTACGCAGTACCAACGAGATTCGATTAGAACAGCGATGGGATCAGTATTACGTCAGCGTAAAAGAATTCATAGAAGAAAAAGGAAGATTGCCAAAAGGCCGGGAAGATCAGAACCTGTATAAATGGGTGAAAAAGCAGAGGCAAGTACAGGGAAGTGGTCGATTGACTACGGAACAGGTAGAGCGGTTGCGAGAAATCGCGGTGGTGCGGTAGTAGAAAAAGTGATAAGGAGATACAACGATGAATATTATTCTATTGTCTGGGGGGAGTGGCAAGCGATTATGGCCATTGTCAAATGATGTAAGAAGTAAGCAGTTCATAAAATTATTTAAGGATGACGATGGTAATTATGAATCTATGGTGCAGCGTGTATATCGGCAGATTACATCGGTTGATGCAGGGTCCAAGATTACGATTGCTACCAGTAAATCGCAAGCGAGTGCGATTAAGAATCAATTGAATGATAAAGCGTCTATCTGTGTGGAGCCTTGTAGAAGAGATACATTTCCAGCTATTTTGCTGGCTGCGGCATATCTTCATGATGAATTAAAGGTAGAGGAAGATGAGGCAGTGGCTGTTTGTCCTGTGGATCCGTATGTAGATTCTTCCTATTATAAGGCAGTAGAAGTGATGGAGCAGTTGGTGAAGCAAAACACTGCGAACTTAACGCTTATGGGAATTGAACCTACTTATCCGAGTGAAAAGTATGGATATATCATTCCAAGGACTTCGGAGGAAGTAAGTGCGGTGGATTCTTTCAAGGAGAAACCGGATAAAGAAACTGCGAAACAATATATAGAACAAAATGCGCTCTGGAACGGTGGCGTATTTGCATTCCGTTTGGGGTATTTGTTAGAGAAAGCGCATGAAATTATAGATTTTACAGATTATAGAGATTTATATGAAAAGTACGATTCATTGGAGAAGATAAGCTTCGATTATGCGGTTGTAGAGAAAGAAGAAAGCATACAAGTTATGCGCTATAACGGTGATTGGAAGGATGTTGGTACTTGGAATATGATGGCCGAAGTAATGGCAGATGATATCAAGGGCATCGGTGTTATGGATGAAACTTGTGAGAATACCCAGATTGTAAATGAATTGAATATTCCAATCATAGCTATGGGATGCAAAGACATGGTAATCGCAGCAAGTGGAGATGGAATCCTCGTTTCTGATAAGGAGCGAAGCGGTTATATGAAGTCCTATGTAGAAAAGATAGGAACAGACGCCATGTATGCTGAGAAGTCATGGGGAACATATACTGTAATTGATGTACAGGAAGGTTCTATGACGGTGAAAGTCTCTATGAGAAAGGGCGAGCAAATGAGCTATCACAGTCATGATTATCGTGGAGAAGTATGGACAATCGTTAGTGGAAATGGAATTGCAGTGGTGGATGGTATGGAGCAAGTGCTTCGTCCAGGTGATGTAATTACAATTGCGCCAGGATGTAAACATATCATAAAAGCTAATAGTGACCTAGACATTATAGAAGTGCAACTGGGAGAAACCATTGCGGCTGATGACAAACATAAATATGAAATGAAATTCACGATGTAGAAGGATGGATACGTTGGAAATATTGAAATTGATACCGGTAGGAAAAGATTATCTCTGGGGCGGCACAAGACTTCGCGAGGAATACAACAAAAAAATAGAACTGACACCGCTTGCTGAAACATGGGAGTGTTCGGTACATCCAGACGGACCGAGTATCGTAGCAAATGGTAGCTATAGAGGAAAGTCTTTATCTTGGGTATTAGAGCAACATCCGGAATATCTGGGAACGAAGATGAAGGAAGTAAAGCAATTGCCGGTTCTTGTGAAATTCATAGATGCGAAGCAAGATCTTTCGATTCAAGTTCATCCAGATGATACCTATGCCAGACTTCATGAAAATGATAATGGTAAGACAGAGATGTGGTATGTAATGGATGCGAAAGAAGATGCACATATTATATATGGATTCACACATCCCGTTACGAAGGCGTTATTACAAGAAGGTATACAAAGCGGAACACTTGATAAACATTTGCAAAAAGTAAGGGTGAAAAAAGGCGATGTAATCTACGTTCCAGCAGGAATGGTACATGGCATTGGTACAGGAGTTCTTATAGCGGAGATTCAAGAAAGCTCCAATGTTACATATAGAGTCTATGACTATAACAGAGTAGACAAAGATGGAAAACAAAGGGAATTGCACTTCGACAAGGCAACGGAAGTTATGGATATGTCTGTTGCGAAAGATATAAAGCCAGAAGAACGAATGGTGCATTACTATCCGGGATCATCGAGAGAAACACTGAGTCAGTGCAAATACTTCGTCACTGAAAAAATCCAGATTAAGACAGGATGCTCCTTCTCAGTAATGGAGAATTCATTCCAGATACTACTGTGTATCGATGGTGATGGACAGATAGAGATGGCGGATGGAAGTGGAAAAACAATGCGATTCCGAAAAGGTGAGTGTATGTTCTTGCCAGCGGGATTGGGGAGATGTTTTGTGTTGGGAGATGCGACATTATTGAAAGTAAGATGCTAGATACTTATTAATAAGAAGAAAGAGGAAATGAAATGAATATTAGTATTTTTGGATTGGGGTATGTAGGATGTGTTGGGGCAGCATGCTGTGCTAAATTAGGACATAAAGTTATAGGAAATGATGTATCGGAGAATAAGGTAAATCTAATTAATAGTGGACGACCAACTATTATTGAGGCAGAAATAGAGGATTTAATTAAGGAAGCGCATGATAAAGGATTGTTAGAAGCAACAATGGATTACCACTATTCAGTACACAATTCAGAAATTTCGTTTATCGTAGTAGGGACGCCAAGTAGTAAAGAAGGGCATCTAAATCTTAAATACATATATGCTGTTGCAGAGCAAATTGGCGCGGCTATGAAAGATAAAGATGGATTCCATATTATTGCAATACGTAGTACTGTACTCCCAGGCACGAATAAAATGGTAGGTGAAATTGTTGAAAAGGCATCTGGAAAAGAAAATGGAAAAGATTTCGCTATTGTATCTAATCCAGAATTTTTACGTGAAGGTACTGCAGTTCAAGATTATATGAATCCACCATTAACATTAATCGGTACGGATAGTGAAGTAGCTGAAAAGAAATTCAGAGAACTCTATAAAGATGTTCCTGGAGAATTTATCTCGACAGATATAGAAGTAGCCGAAATTATGAAATATGTAAATAATACATATCATGCATTGAAGATTGTATTTGGTAATGAGGTGGGAAATATATGTAAAGCCCTCGATATAGATAGCCATAAGGTTATGGACATCTTCTGTAAAGATAAACAACTGAATATTTCACCATATTACTTCAAACCAGGATTTGCTTATGGCGGATCGTGCCTACCGAAGGATACAAAAGCATTGCATACTTTAGCACACGATATGTATGTAGATGTACCTGTAATTAACGCTATTACACCATCGAATGAAATACAGAAGAAAAATGCCGTTGAAATCATAGAAAGCAAAGGAAAAAGAAAAATAGGAATATTCGGACTTAGCTTTAAATCAGGTACAGACGATCTTAGATGTAGCCCAATTGTAGATGTAGCAGAAACACTCTTAGGCAAGGGATATGAAATATTAGTTTATGACAAAAATGTAAGAGTATCTCAATTAACAGGAACAAATGCAGATTTTATTGCAGCAAAATTACCACATCTACATGAAATCATCACAGACGATATTGATGCTGTTGCAAGTGAAAGCGATGTACTTGTTATTACCAATAAAGAAAAAGAATTTTTAGATATTCCAGAAAGATATCCGAATAAAGTTATCGTTGATCTAGTACGCCAGTATCAAGAGCTAGATTATAGTGGCAATTACGAAGGAATTAGCTGGGGGAATATAAATGGAAATAGCTTACAAGATAGTAAGTTAGAAAGAGATATGGCAAAGACTGAATTTTAGAAATATAAAAAGAGGTAAAATGATGGCTGATATGAAATGGCTCATAAATCGTCTAAAGTCAATGAGTGTTCAAGAAATTGGGTGGCGAGTGTCTCAAAAAATCATAGAGAAACAAGAAGAGCAATCGTATAAAAATACAAAAATCAAAGTAATAGATAAGATATTATACGATAAATTAAAGAATCTACATTTAGATCATGAAAAACTTCATCTAAATATAATGAACACAAATTATGGGCTTCATTCGTCGATTCCGCTTTTAGGTGATTATGAATACGAAACATATAAAATGAATTGGCATGCAGGATTTCAAACAGACAGTGAGTGGCCAATGATATTTTCGTATTCGTTAGAATATAAACAGAGAGATGATATTGGAGATGCTAGAACTAACTGGGAACTTAATAGACATTTTCAGTTTCCGATATTAGCTAAGAATTATGCAATAACAAAAGATGAAAAATACTTATTAGAATTTCAAGAATTGTTTTATGATTGGAATGAAAAAAATCCATTTTTATGGGGGATTTCATGGACTAGTGTAATGGAAGTGGCGATAAGGTGTAGTAATTGGTGTTATGCTTATTGTTTTCTTGTATCAACGGATGATAAACCACATGAATTATTAAAAGATATAGAAATAGGAATTCTTAACATGACGCAATATGTTGCAAATCACTATTCAAGATACTCATCGGCGAATAATCATTTGATTGTAGAAGCATATGCGATTGGACAAAGTGGGATATTATTTGATAAAAAAGATTGGATAGACTTATCGAGAGATATTCTAACTCGAGAGTTGAGTATTCAGAATTATTCGGATGGTATTAATAAAGAGCTGTCATTGCATTATCAGTCATTTTACATGGAAGCAATGGCTCTTATGATGCGTTTATACCTTAAGAATGAGGTGGAAGTTCCAAGCGTGTGGTATTCAATGTTAGATAAAATGTGCAGGTATGTAAGAAACTGCATGGGGAACTATGGAGAGATAATAGAATTCGGTGATAATGATGAAGGAAAGATACTAGACCTTAGTGGAGTAAATCATTGTCATTACACATATGTATTAGACTTGCTTGGGTGCATGTTAGGTAATCGATATACAGAAATTAACAATAGTACAGAAACTGTAAGTTGGTTATTTACAAAAGATGAAACTGATAAAGCAAAGGTAAAAACATTATATGCTCCCAAGGAAAGTATTTGCTATGAAGAAGGTGGAAACACTATATTACGAAGTGAGGACGGCAGAGTACTAGTAGGTATCGATCATGCAGAGCTAGGATTTGGTAGTATTGCTGCACATGGACATGCTGACGCACTTAGTTTCCAAATGTTTGTAGATGGGAAACCGGTATTCATAGATTCTGGAACATACATATATCATTGCGATTTAGAAAGTAGAAACGCATATAGAAAAACAGAAAATCACAATACAGTGTGTATTGGTGGCAAAGACCAATCAGAAATGCTAGGAGCATTTCTTTGGGGGAAAAGGGCGACATGTAAGGTTGTAAATTCTCAGTTCGACAATACTTGTGACATTCTTGAAATAGAACACGATGGATATGATTCGGATAACCATAAACGTAAATTTATATTTGATAGGGTTGGAAATTCATTAATTATTATTGATGAAATAATAACTAAGCAAAATAGCACTTTAAATTATATATTCGATTCTAATTTGGAAACCGAAATAATTGATAGTAAAGTTTTTCTAAAGAGTGATGGAATGCAAGTTACATTAGAATTGAAGAGCAATGAAAAATATACTCTAGAAAAAACAATCAAAAAACAATCAAGAAAATATGGATGTGAAGTGGACACTATAGGAGCACAAGTAAATGGTTGTATAAATATATTTGAAACAAGAATCAATATTCAATGATAATTGAAACTTACAATAGTTAATAAGGGGGAGTTTTAATGGAGCAAAAAGAACGTAAGGTACTGATAGTAGTGGAGAATTTAGCAGTTCCTTTTGATACTAGAGTATGGCAAGAAGCTACTACGCTAGTGAAAAATGGATATACAGTATCTGTAATTTGCCCGAAAGGAAAAGGGTATGAAAAAGAAGAAGAGGTTTTGGAGGGTGTAAATATTTTCCGACATGACCTTCCAGAAGAGGGGAATGGAGCATTTGGATATATCAGAGAATATGGCGCCGCATTAAAAGCGGAAATAAGATTAGCGAAAAAGATATATAAAGAAATAGGATTCGATGTGATTCATGGATGTAACCCACCAGATGATATTTTTCTAGTTGCACGTCATTTTAAAAAGTATGGTGTTAAGTATGTTTTTGACCACCATGATATTTGTCCGGAATTGTGTGAAGCAAAGTTTGGTAAAAAGGGAATAGTAAAACAACTATTTTATTGTAGCCAAGTTTTCATGGAACGGTTGACATATAAGAATTGTGAGTTTGCTTTCGTGACAAATGAGTCTTATAAGGAAATTGCAATAGTTAGAAATAAAATGCCTGAAAATAAAGTTATCGTATTAAGAAGTGGGCCTAAATTAGAAAGACTTAGATTACAAGAACCTAAAGAAGAGATTAAACGTGGTAAAAAATATATGATAGGTTATCTGGGCGTCATAGGTCAGCAAGAAGGTATAGAGTATATATTAGAAGCTGCTAAATATTGCAAGGAAGAATTAAAAAGAACAGATATTTTCTGGGGAATTGTGGGCGGTGGTCCACATGTAGAATATCTCAGAAACTTATGCAGTGAGATGCAGTTAGATGATTGTGTGGAGTTTACAGGAAGAGTACCAGATCAACAATTATTAGATTATCTTAATACAGCAGATGTTTGTGTCAATTCAGATACATATAATAGCATGAATGATAAATCTACTATGAATAAGATTCTAGAATATATGGCACTCAAGAAGCCAATAGTGCAGTTTGAATTGACAGAAGGAAGATATTCAGCGCAAGAAGCTTCATTATATGCAGAACAAAATAATGCAAAGGATATGGCAATTAAAATAATTTCATTATTAGAAAACCCAGAGAAAAGAAAAGTAATGGGAGAATATGGATATAATCGAGTTCTTAATGAATTGAGTTGGGAACACACGAGCAAGGCTTTGCTAGATGGATATGAGATGTTTTTTGAGAATCGTCTATAAAGGAGGAGTATGAAAAAAATATTATTAGTATCTAACCACGTATTTCATTATAGGCAAAAACTTTATAATTATTTTCAAAAAAAATTCAATGAAGATGGATATGAATTGTATGTTTTAAGCAATTCATTCCAAGAAGTAGATTTTTCTACAGAATACAAGAAGTATGAAACTAAGATGTCAATTACTAACTATGTAAAGTTGTTAGATGAGATTAAGCCTGATGTTGTAATTTTGTTTTTGCATCTAAAAGACTATGTGATGTTACCATTAATTTATTCTTGCAAAATAAAAAAAATACCAGTGATTTATTGGAATCATGGTATAAATATCAAAACGCCAGAAAGTAAAATTAAAAACGCATTATTTTATTTTATACATAGTTGTTGCGATGCACTTATTACATATACACCTGAGATGAAGAAGTATTTTTCTGAAAAAAGTCAGAGAAAATTATTTGTAGCTTATAATACTATTGATTTGTCAGATATAGATAAAAATGAAATTTGCAATCCAAGTGAGTGTAAATCTAAATATGGAATTAAAGAAAAGAATGTAATTTTGTATGTCTCAAGGTTAAAGACCTATAAAAGACCGGAATTATTGATAGAGTTATTTGGCGGAATGGAAGATATAGCAGTTGTGCTAGTGGGACCTGATGAAACTGATGAATTTCTTATGAAAGTAAGTGCGTTTGACAATGTATATTACTTAGGTGAAAAATACGGTATAGAAGTTGATGAAATATATAAGATGGCAGATATCTTTAGCACACCTGGTCATATTGGTCTCGCATTAAATCAAGCAATGTTTTGGGGGGTGCCAGTGGTTCTCTTAGAAGGGATACATGCTCCAGAGATATATTATTTAAAAGATAATATAACAGGAAAGATTGCAGTAAATGAAGAAGTGTTAAAGGAATATGTTCTAGCACTTCTTAATGATAAGGAGCAACTAGAGAGCATGTCAGCAGCAGCCTTGGATGTATATGAAAAAGAAATTAGCATAGATAGAATGTATGAGGGATTTAAAGAAGCAATTAAATATTGTGAAGGTAATTATACAAATAAATAGATAAATGAAAAATTTTTATTGGAAAGAAAAGGGGTGTTTATGGATAGAATAAAAGTCTTAATAGTTGAACATTTTCTTCCTACTAATACATATACGAATGAACTAGTCAAAGCGTTAAGTGAAAATTGTGAATTAACAGTTTTGACAACTAGGAATTATATACATGATAAGAAATTAAATTGGAGATGTAAAGCTAAATTGAATAAAGCATATTGCAAACCGTTATTATTATCAGGTGGGTATATTGTTTTGAGCTGGTTATATATTGTATGGGAGATACTTTTCTATAAATACGATGTAGTTCATGTACAAACATTTAAGATTCCTCAAATTGAAATGGTATTGTACAGGGTGTGTGCAAGCAATAGATTAGTTCATACAGTTCATAATATTATGCCACATGAAGTATCAAATGGGGATTATAAACGGTATAAAAAATTTTATGAACAATGTAATGAACTAATAGTTCATAATAATTATTGTAAACAGGTTTTAATTCAAAATTATTTGATTGATGAAAGTAAAATAACAGTAGTGCCACATGGAACTTATGAAGTTGTGGACGTTTCAGAACAAAAAAAAGGTGATGAAAACATAACAGAATTCTTAACATTAGGATTGATTAGAAAATACAAGGGCATTGATGTGTTGTTAGAAGCAATAAGTTTAATACCAATTGAAGAAAGAAAATCAATTCATTTCACAATAGCAGGAAATCATGCTGTAAAGTTAGATGATACAGATTATATGGCACTGATTAATAAATGGGAATTGGATGAGTTAGTTACGTTTATTCCAAAGAGAATTTCAGATAATGATTTAGACAAGTTGTACAGATGTGCTGATGCATGTATCTTTTCATACAAAGAGATATATGGTAGTGGAGCATTGTTAATGGCTTATAGTTATGGGAAACCTACTATAGTTAGTGATATTCCAGTTTTTATAGAGGAAACAAATGGAGGAAAGACAGGTTTGTTATTTAAAAGTGAAGATCCTCAAGCTTTATCTGAAAAAATTGTAGAATTTTCTCGGATGAATGAAGCAGAAGTAGAAGTTATAGAAACGGAAATAAAGGATATTGTTAGGTCAAAATATAATTGGAAGGTATCTTCTCAAATAACGGAAGATGTTTATAGAAAGGTGATTAAAGTAGATGTGCATAAAAACAAGTGAAATTGCTATCATTATTTTAAACTACAATACGCCGTATTTGACAATAAAAAATGTAGACATAATTATTGAAAATAATAAAGACGTAATAATTGCAATAGTTGATAATAATTCGATGGATTCATCGTATAGTATTTTATCGAAATACTATACGGAAACTAAAAATGTGCATGTAATACAATCACCTAAAAATGGCGGTTATTCCTATGGAAATAATTTTGGGTGTAGATATATTCTTGAGTTATATGAGGATATTAAATTTATTGCAATAATGAATCCAGATGTGCAATGCAGGGAAGTTGGATTACTATATAAATTAGCACATGAACTACAAGAAGATAAGTTATTGGCCGTATTAGCACCAGTTATGATACAAGATGAATTATTGGTTACATATAAAATAGGATGGAAATGTGATAGTCTATCAAGCTGCATTTTAAAAAAATCTATTGTGGCAAGTAAGTTTCTAAAAAAAAGAAATGCGTATGATAAGTATGAAATGAATCATAGGCATAATATTATTTATTGTGATGTTGTACAGGGCAGTTTATTTATGATTAAGCGTGATGTGTTTGAGTCGGTAGGCTTTTTTGATGAAAAGGTATTTCTATATTATGAAGAAGCAATTTTAGCACATAAACTGAAAAAATTAGGATATAGAGAAGGAACACTCCTAACTAATACGTATATTCATGAGCATACATTAGAAAGACAGACATTAAAAAAGAGACGAAAAACAATAAGGCAAGATTTTCAATCAGAAATGTACTATTGCAAAGAATATTTGAAAATTGGAATAGTTAGTAGAGGAATCTTAAAAGTTCTTAATCTTTATTATATATGTGTGGAAATGTTGGTAGCAGAATACCTGTATATAGCAAAAAAGTGGTATAAAATTAAAAGAATGTAGGAGTGTGCTTATGAGTTTCAAGGTAAAAGAATCAAAAATAATATTTTTTTTAATAAATTTTTTAATTCTGCTGGATTATAATTTTTTTTATATCATTAAGCAACCATCATTCTTATATGTAGTAAATAATAAGTACAATAAAAGTTTGATTTCAATTATATGTATTGGGTTGACTATATATATAATAGTAAAAAAGGGTAATAAAATAAAAAAATATAAGTGGACACGGTTCTATAGTGCACTTCTTGTAATATCAATTATGCTAGTAATTATAATAACTACATATATTTACGATAAGCAGTCAATTTTATCAACGATTAGAGTATCTATAAGTTATTTTATACCAATTCTCATACTTCCGATATTATACATATTAGAAATGGGTTACTCTGAAAAAATGATGAGATATATGGAAAAATTTGTGTTTTTATGGTATGTGATTTGTTTTCTACAGTATATCCTTTTCATGATTAATAACACAATAATAATTAATGATTATTTTGCAGATGGCGATATAAATATGCGAGGGGGAAATGTGAGAATAACATTATTTTTATTTGGTAATTTATTTTTATTATACCACTTTGATATGTTACTTAGTAAGAATAAAAAAAGGAGTTGGCATTTAATTAATTTTATATTAGGTGTTTTATGTGTTTTTTTAGTGCAACAAACTCGTATGTTTTATATAGCAGACATGTTAGGGTTATTTATAATTCTATTTTTTTCGGGGAAAAAAGTAAATAAGAAAATTCGGAATATGTTACTTTTTGCTGGGGGCGTAATAATGCTATTATTAACAGGCGCAGTACAAGCGTTAGTTAATAGTATTTTTTTTGGAAATGATGTTTATGTCTTAAGTAGTACTTCAATTAGAGTGTCAGCTATAGAATATTATATAAGCTGTTTTATCGAAAACCCTTTAATAGCATTAGGATTTGTTAGTGATGGCACATATTATAACTTAGTTCATGGAATAAGCGGTAGCTATTATTATAGTGATGTAGGATACATAGGGGTATTAGCCCAAACAGGAGTTTTTAGCATAATCATCTATATAATTCCATTATTAAGAATGTTTTACATAACATTAAAGTGTATAAAAAAAACTACATTAGAAGAATGCGCTTTTATGATATCAATATGCTGTTTTCTGAGTATACTTTCCATGACAATAGCATTCACTTCAACAACTCGTATTTTAGCATTTACTTGGTTTTATGCATTGTTTGAATATAATTACAAAATACAATGTAGGTGATGTAATAAAGCAATATTAGATATATATCTTCTTGATGTACTCTTCTGGCGTCAAATCTTGTGTACACTGTCTTGAGTTTATGTCAATTTAAGGCATGGCATACACACACTTTTCTATTATTTTATTACCGAATAAGTTTGAATTTTAATGGGTAAGTAAGCAGAATTTGTGCGTAAACTTATATTTGAAAAATAACCAATTTTAAATATATTTGTGCTATAAACATAATCCACATCTTGCTAGGTGTAAACAAATACATAATCATGCTTAGAAGATACAAGCGGGTTAATGTAAGGCTTAGATTACATGAATCATATACAAGAGTGGGTTAAGAATAAAAAAAGGAGGATTAATGGGAAAACTAAATTATAATGAAAAAATGGTATTAAATAGTAGTGTTGCATTATGTCAACAAGTTGTTACTATTGTATGCGGATTGATTTTACCGCAATTAATTTTACAGACATTCGGATCAGCAACAAATGGATTGATATCTTCTGTAGGACAATTTCTGTCTATAATTACATTGTTACAAGGCGGTGTGGGTACATTAGCACGTATTATGTACTATAAGGCATTAGCGTCAGAGGATAATAAATCGGTTGCTTCAACATTTAATGCAATAACGCACTTTTTTAGAAAGTTTGGAGTGGTTTTTTTATTGTATTTACTAATGCTCGCAATTATATATCCACTTATATCCAATAGTAGTGATACATATTGGAATATATCTTTATTAGTTTTAATATTAGGGATTGCATCCATATTTGAATATTTTTTTGGTCAAGCAAGTCAATATTTGCTGTATGCTGATCAAAAACTTTATATTTATTCATTAATTCAAATCGTATGTACGATTATTAGCACAGTTCTAGGTGTTTTTTTTATCAAAATAGGATTATCAATTTATATTGTCAAATTTGTAAGTGCATTAGTGTTTGCAATTAGACCAGTAGTATTATATTTGTATGTAAAAAAACATTATGCTATTGATAGAACGATTCAAAAATGTCACTTTAACTTAGCGCGTAGAAATGCTGCTTTTGTTAGACATATAGCATACTACATACACAAAAGTACTGATATAATTATATTAACACTGCTTATGGATGTAACATGGGTTTCAGTGTATGCAGTCCATAATTATGCTGTTAGCAGCTTGACAAATATAGTTACGTCTGTACTGGGAAATAATGAAGTTGTTTTTGGGAATATGATTGCAAACAAAGAACAAGATGAGTTAGAAGAAATCTATCCCACATATGATTTGTTATCAAAGATTTTATCAAGTATATGCTTTATTACATGTATGCTTTTAATTAATGAATTCGTATGTATATACACTAAGAACGTAAGTGATGTGAATTATATACAAGTTACTTTTGCGCGGGTATTAGTTACTGCAGAATGGCTGTATTGTATGGTTATTACTTGCCAAAATGTATATGTTGCAGCAGGACACCTAGAGCAAACTCAGTGGATAGCAGTTGGCGAAGCAATAATAAATCTTTTATGTTCAGTGGTATTGGTATATCAGTGGGGGATTCTTGGAGTCGCAGTTGGGACTTTAATATCAATGATTTTTAAAACCTTGGCTAGTATATGGTATGTTAGAAAAAATATATATGATATTTCATTAGTATACCTATTTAAAGGATACTTGGGAAACATTGGAAGTGGGATTGCTGTGTTGTATTTATTTAATGAGAACATCAAATTTAATATTAGTGGATATGGAGACTTTTTTTTATATGCTATTGTTATATTTATAGTAGTTTCTTTATTTGTGCTTATAGTTAATAGTGTTTTATTTCCAGAGCAAATGAAAAAGATATTTACAGTGTTTGTTGAACGTATTAAAAAAAGACGGAGGAATTAAATAATGAAAAAAATATATATTTGTCATCAATATGATACGAAATCACATTTCGAGGCATTATATTGTGAAGGAGTGTCGTTTGGATATGAAGTTTCTGAATATTTTGTATTAACAGGTGCATTGCGCAGATTAGCAAGAGGAATTATAAAGGAAAGAAAAGTAATTAAATCTGTATTGAATTATATAAATGAAATGAAAAAAATAATGGTGTTTATGTGTCTAAGAAACGAAGTTTTAGTTGTTGGATTAGCACCTTATGATTATACAATGAATATATATAAATATATTTTTAACAGAAATTATTCCATATATTTCACATCATATACTGATTGGGATGAAAAAAATATGGGATTTTCAAGAGGGAGAATAGAAAATAAGGTAAAATTTGAAAGAATTTTGCAGGAGAATTTTGTTGGAGCTGCATGTGTTTCAGAGGTATCAACACAACAAATTAGAAAAAGAATGAAAATAGTAGGGGCAGTAGGACATGCAATAAGAACTGACGAGTACAGTAAAAAAGGTAATACAGATAGAAAAAATAGAGTTATATACTTAGGTCAATTGAAAGAAAGAAAAAATATTGATATATTACTTGAATGGTTTTCAAGAAACAATTCACAAGGGCTAGTGATTGATTTCGTGGGAATGGGGAATTTGCAACATAAGGTAGAGGTGTACAGTCAAAAGTATCAAACCATCAACTATTTAGGGAGCATGTCTAAAAAAGATATAAAAAAAAAGTTGAAAAATTACGATTTCTTGATACTGCCATCCATAGAGGAGCCATTTGGCATAGTATTGCTCGAGGCGCTAGCTTCAGGAGTACCTTGTATAGCCTCTAATACTGTTGGACCAAGTGAAATTATTGTTGATGGATTTAATGGATTTTTATTTGATTTAGAAGGTGGGCGAGAAGAAAAGAATTTTGTGAATACTATGAAACGAGTACTTAATGTATCCGATGATGAGTATATTAAAATGGTATTGAATTCACTGGAATCTGGAAAAAAGTACGATGTTAAAGAAGTTATAATGAAATGGGATAATTTGATTACTAAAGCAATAGAAGAAGTTGATTAATAACTGTTAAAAAGTATTATTTAAAAAGAGAAAAACAATTATTTTTTAATACATAAAATTAGATAGATGAGTATTAACTATGTATTTTTTATGTAGAAATTGTGTAATTGTTAATTGTTCTGTGGATGATTTGATAAGTGAATTACCAAAAGGTTTTATGAAAGATTCAGAAAAGAATAAATGAAATTTCCTTTTCCAAATACAATTTATCTTAGAAATACAGGTTATAATCATTCTATGCTATAATTCTCTAGTGAAGTAACATATTTTGAGCAATCAAAATAGAGCAATTAGAGATAATCTCCAGTTGCTCTAAATATGATTCTTCGCAATTGTACCAATTCGCGGATGTCGTAT
>JAWXVD010000078.1:0-16291 GCA_044425705.1 Eubacteriales bacterium
GGCCATGGCCAAAATCAATTTGGGCTTAGATGTGTTAAGAAGGCGTGAAAATGGCTATCATGATGTGAAGATGATTATGCAAACTGTGAATTTATATGATGAGATTACCATAGAAAAATCTAATGAAGAGGGAATTGTAGTATCAGTGGACCATGCAGAATTGCCAGTAAATGAAGATAATTTGATTTATAAATCAGCAAAGCTTATGTATGAAAAATTTGATATTTCTAAGGGGGTTCATATTTCTTTACATAAAAATATTCCTATTGCAGCAGGGATGGCTGGAGGAAGTACAGATGCAGCCGCAACTTTCGTGGGAATGAATCGTTTATTTGGGCTAGGAGCAGGAGATGAAGAGCTAGAAGCATTAGCTGTAAAAGTGGGGGCAGATGTACCATATTGTCTTCACGGAGGTACCTATTTAAGTGAAGGAATCGGAGAAAAATTAACTAAAATTGAGGATGCACCTAATTGCTATGTGGTGATAGCTAAGCCAGAAATCAGTGTGTCTACAAAATTTGTCTATGAAAATTTGCATGCTAATGAATTAAAATATCATCCTGATATAGATAGTTTAAAAGAAAAGATTCAGGAAAATGATTTGTTTGGGATGGTTGGTTATATGGAAAATGTATTGGAAACAGTTACAGAAAAGACATATCCAATCATAGGAGAAATAAAACAAGAATTAAAGGATGCGGGGGCATTACATTCTTTGATGAGCGGTAGTGGGCCAACTGTATTTGCGTTATTTGAACAAGAAGAAGTAGCAAAGGCAGCACTTTTGAAAATCAGAGAAAAGGGATTGGTGAAACAGAGTTTTTGTACTACCTTTATTAAGGAAACTTGTATCGAGTAGATTTGTTAGTGGGGAAGGTAAGGGACATAGGATGAATCATGATAAATTGGGCGAAGATATGGATATGTATCTACCATTGAGAGATGTGGTATTTAAAACGTTACGCCAGGGGATTTTAAGGGGAGAATTAAAACCAGGTGAACGTTTAATGGAGATTCATTTAGCGAATAAGTTAGGAGTTAGCCGTACTCCTATTAGAGAGGCAATCAGAAAGTTAGAGCTAGAGGGATTGGTAACGATGATTCCTAGACGAGGTGCAGAGGTGGCGCAGATTACTGAAAAGAGCATGTCAGATGTATTAGAAGTTAGATGTGCCTTGGATGAGTTATCTGTTGTTTTAGCCTGTGAAAGAATGACTGAGGAAGAAAAAATAAATCTGAAAATGGCCTGTGAAGAATTTGAAAAGGCCATAGAAACAAAGGATGTATCAATGATTGCGAAAGCGGATGTAGCAGTCCATGAAATTATTTATGAGGCAACAAGAAATATGCGATTATCACAAATGGTCAGTAATTTAGCGGAACAAATGTATCGATATCGATTTGAATATATCAAAGACAGTAGAATGCATGATCAACTAGTGGCAGAACATAAAATGATTTATGAGAGTATTGTAGAAGGTGATAGTAAACGAGCAAAAGAGGCCATTAAGTTGCATGTAGGAAATCAAGAAAAAGCAATACTTAATCAAATACGTATTGAAAGATTGGAATAAAGGGTATAAAGTGTAGAAAGGTTGTAAATACTTTTTTGTGAGAAGGAGATATTTACAATGAAAAACTTTATAGAATTGATTATAGGAACAGCGATTATGTTTGGCTTTTGGGGATTTATGTACCCAGAATTTTGTTTGACACAGGATATGTATGAATACCAAGAAAATGGAATAGATATAGAAAAAGATAGCTTAACAGATTTTTATCAAATGCTGAATACTGATGAAATCATAGTGAAAAGTAAGATGATAGAGTATTTTAGTAGGATTTCGTAACTGTTTTGCCTATAGCGGAATGGTTACAGTATTTCATAAAAAGTGTTATGTTGTTGTTTGAAAATAAGGATGAAAATTAATGTTTGAAAAGGTAGAACAAAAAAAGGCACCAATCGGAGTATTTGATTCAGGAGTTGGTGGACTAACAGTGGCTAGAGAAATTATGAGACAAATTCCCAATGAAAAGATAATATATTTTGGAGATACTGCTAGAGTACCTTATGGCAATAAGTCGAAAGATACGGTTACAAAATATGCAAGACAGATCGTACGATTTCTAGAAACACAAAATGTGAAGGCTATAGTGGTAGCGTGTAATACAGCTAGTGCATATGCACTAGAGGAATTAGAAAAAGAAATAAAAATTCCAATTATTGGCGTTGTAAAGCCAGGTGCAAAAGTAGCAGCAGAAGCAACTAGAAATGGGAAAATAGGAGTGATTGGAACACAAGGGACTATCGGAAGCAAAGTTTATTCCAGATACATAGAAAAAATCAATCCTCAGGCAACTGTGATAGGGAAATCATGTCCTTTGTTTGTACCGCTAGTAGAAGAAGGATTATGGCAGGATCCGGTAACAGATGAGATCGCAATCCGTTATTTGACAGAATTGATTGATATCGATATTGATACTTTGATTTTAGGATGTACCCATTATCCATTGATTCGTTCCACCGTAGGGAAAATAATGGGTGAACATGTTACTTTGGTGAATCCAGCCTATGAAACAGCGAAAAGTGTGAAAGAATTATTAAATGGAATGAATTTATTGAATGATGAAGTACATAAATTGGGTAGTAATCAATATCAATTTTATGTCAGTGATGAAGCTGAAAAATTTAAAACATTTGCAAATAGTATTTTAAAATATGGAATTTTGTCAGCAAAGGTAATAGATATAGAATCATATTAATTTGATGGTGGAATGAGAGGAAATATGACAAAAGAAGTGATGATATCTGTAAGGGGCTTACAGTTTGAAACAGAGCACGATGCGGAAGAGATTGAAGTGATTCAAAAAGGTGAATATTACAAGAAAAATGAGACGCATTATATTATATACGAAGAATTGATGGAAGGATTTGATGAGTCTACTAAAAATATCATTAAGTTTAAAGACCATGAAATGAATATCACAAAAAAAGGTTTGATGAATGTGCATATGAATTTTGAAGAACAAAAAAAACATTTAACAAATTATAACACACCATTTGGAAATATAGTGGTAGGTTTAGAGGCGAAAAAGGTAAAAATAGAAGAAGCTGATAAAAGAATTGTGTTAGATGTGGAGTATGCATTAGATATTAATTATGAGTATTTGGCAGACTGCAAAATTAAAGTAGATATTCGTTCTACGGATGGTGAAGCTTTTTTGTTGCAGTAGGTTGAAAATTAAGATTTTTCAACCAGTACTTTGGACAAGTGGTGGACAGTAATGTGAAAAGTTTGGTGATTAAAATAAAAAAGGACTGGTAAATTTCCAGCCCTTTTGTGTTTTATTTTACTGGGTTTACACCAGCTTTTTCTTGGGCAGCTTCAACAGCACGTTTGAACCAACCTTTTTTCTTTTGTTCAGTAGCAACTGATTTGCCATGAAGACCTTTTACACTAGTGATATAAATACCACTAACAACAGCTTTTACTTCCTTTTTAACAGGAACACTTTCAAAAATCTTTTCATCGCATACTAAAGTCATGATTTGTGGTCCGATTTTAGCTTTTACGATTGGAAGTTTTGAACGTCTCATTAATTTAGGAGTAGAATCAATCACTGACTGTGGAAGTCCTGATTCTTTCATGCGCATGCGCTTCTTATCAATGATTAGCATTGATACAGTTTGTTTTGCAGCCTCTAATTGTTCCTGTTGTTCTGCTTGTTTTTTCTGTGTTTTTTTGCCTAGGAAATAAAGAACAATCACAGCAACAATGAGAACAGCTAATATAACTAATAATACAATTGTAAGTGTATTCACGTAATACCCCTCCTTGAAATTTGATAATAAAATCAGTTTACCATTGATTCTATTTTTGTGCAAGTACAAGTATACGGAAATAACCTTACATAAAGTATGGAAAGGAAAAAAATGACACAATTCGGGAATATTCTTTTAGAAAGTATATATTTTATTTCAGATCATATTGTGATTTTTACTATGTTATGCGCTATTGTGGTGGTTTTTTTCCAAAGAAAAGAACCAAAATCTACATGGGCATGGCTGTTGTTATTATATTTTATTCCTATATGGGGATTTTTTATTTATTTGCTTGCAGGAACAGATATACATAAAAGGAAAATGTTTCGAGTAAAAGAAATTGAAGATCGTATGGGCGATATTATTCGTCGCCAAGAGTTTCAAATAGCAAGTAAAGAGGTGAAAGATAAAAAACTACAAAAATATCTGGATTTGATTTATTATAATTTAGAAAGTGTAGGCAGTGTGGTCACTGAAGATAATTCCATTGAAACATTTACAGAAGGAAGTAGCTTGTTTATAAAATTAAAGGAAGATTTAAAACAGGCCCAAAATTTTATACATTTACAATATTACATCATTCGAGACGATTTTTTATTTGAACAAATTAAGGACATACTGATACAAAAAGCAAAAGAAGGTATCGAAGTCAGGATACTTTATGATGGAATGGGTAGTAGGGAGATTTCAAAAAAACAATGGAAAATATTAAGAGATGCAGGGATTGAAACAGCAGAATTTTTTCCGGCTCTGCTCAGAAGGTTTCATTTGCGTATCAACTATAGAAATCATAGGAAGATTGTAATTATTGATAATGAGATTGGATATGTTGGTGGATTTAATATAGGGAAAGAATATTTAGGACTAAGCAAAAAGTTTGGGTCGTGGAGAGATACACAATTACGAATTCAAGGCATGGCGGTAGGTTTCTTGCAAATTCGATTTTTGTATGACTGGAACTATGCATCTGATAAAAAAATAATAATTGGCGGAAGTTATATAAAAAGCAAAAGTAACCATGAGGGGGATTCTACGATACAAATCATTTCTAGTGGTCCAGACTCTTTTTCTCAAAATATTAGGGATAACTATTTTCGCTTGATTAGCAAGGCAGAGAAAAAAATTTATATCCAAACACCGTACTTTGTTCCTGACGAAACCATTATAACCGCATTGTTAATTGCAGTGAAATCAGGAATAGAAGTCAATGTTATGATTCCCTGTATGCCGGATCATCCTTTTGTTTATTGGGCCACTTATTCCTATATAGGAGATTTAGTTATGGCAGGTGCACAGTGTTACACTTACGAAGATGGTTTTTTACATGCAAAAGGCATGATTATTGATGATGAAGTATATTGTTATGGTACTGCCAATATGGATATTCGAAGCTTTGCATTAAATTTCGAAGTGAATGCAATTGTTTACGATGAAGTAGAAGCAAAGAAAATGGTAGCTATATTTGAGCAAGATTTGAAACATTGTAAACAAATTACCAAAGAAAAATATAGCAGGCGAGTGTTAAAGGTTAGGGTAAAGGAAAAAGTAAGCAGGTTGCTATCACCGTTATTATAAGAAAATTGAGAAAGGGTGAAAATTAATTTTTCACTTTTAGCGTCTGTGGTTTTGCTCTTGCAAGTAAGTGGAATCTTGAGTCCAAAATGTGAAATACTTGTGAAACAATGAAATAATACTTTAAAAAATATCATTTTTATGGTATAAAAGAGATATTGTGTTTTTATCAAATGAAATAAGAAAATGTAGAGAAAAGAATGGTAATATTTTGTTACGAAAGGTACAAAGTATCCAGACGAAAAGAAAGGGAATTGAGGATGAAAAAGAGAATGATAGCAACATTAGTTGCAGTTATGACAATAGCTACATTGGTGGGTTGTAGTAGTACAACAGAGGAGACAACAGAAGAAGTAGCAACAGAGGAAGCGGCAGAAGAAGCAGTGGTTGTTGAAGAAGTGGCGGCTATGTATCTTTCAGATTTAGATGTGGATCAATATGTAACATTGGGAGATTATACAGGATTATCAGCAGAATTATTGCTTCCAAACATTACAGATGAAGACGTGGCTTACTTGATAGATCAATTGTTAGCAGGTAGTGCAACACAAGAAGTGATTACAGATCGTCCAGTTGAAACAGGCGACACCGTAAATATTGACTATGTTGGTATGAAAGATGGTGTGGCATTTGATGGAGGAACAGCAGCTGGTTATGACTTAGTGATTGGTTCGGGTTCATTTATTGATGGTTTTGAAGACGGTTTAATAGGAGTGGAATCAGGTGAAGTTGTAGATTTAGACTTAACCTTCCCAGAAGCATATTCATCAGAAGAATTAGCAGGAGCAGAAGTTGTATTTACTGTAACAGTAAATAGCATTACAGCAACAGTAGTTCCAGAGTTGACAGATGATTTTGTTGCAACGCTTACAGCAATGTATGGTCTTTCTGATTGTACAACAGTAGAAACCTTACAAACTTATGTACATGATGCGTTATATGTAGATGAAGCTTCAACACAGGTATATTACACACAATACGATTTGTTGGAAACAATCGTTGCAAATGCAACATTCTCATCATTACCTGAAGATTTCTTAGCTTATTATAAAAATCAGATGATGGATGCATATACAGCGGCAGCGGAACAATATGGTTTTGATTTAGAAACTTATATGTTATATTTTGAAGGAACAGATGATTACGAAGCAACATTTGATGCATACGCAGAAGATTATGTGAAACAAGCACTTGTATGTAAAAAAATTGCAGATTTAGAAGGCATCGAAGTGACAGATGATACATTAAATGCTTATTTAGAGTCAGTCGCATCATCATATGGATATTCAACAGTGGAAGAATATCAAGCGACTGTAGATATGCAAGAATTTTCAGACAGTGTGCTAGTAGAATGTGTTATGTCATTTATATATGAAAATTCTATCATTACAGAAGTAGAAGAAGCAATTGAAGATGTAGAAACTGAAGAAGTAGTTGAAGATGTAGAAGAGTCTTCAGAAGATGCAGAAGCTGAGTCGGAAGAATAAAAGTAAGTGTTCAATGTATTTCTGAATAGTTATAAATAAACAGTATCAATAAATATAGGTCTATAAAATAAAAATATAGTGTATTAAGAGAATGTTTCATCAAATTATTTGATGAAACATTTTCTAATCAATGGTATAATAAGAGGCGAGGTATTACAGGGGTAAGAATATTAGAGTGATAGAAATGGATGGTATAAGATGAATTTAACAAATATTAAAGAACTTTATAGAAACAAAGAATTGTATGAAGGAAAAAAAGTAACAATTGGTGGTTGGATTCGTAGTAATCGTGATTCTAAAACATTTGGATTCTTAGCAGTAAATGATGGAACTTTTTTTGAAACTTTACAAATTGTATATGGAGATGGATTAAGTAATTTTGCTGATATCACTAAAATGAATATTGGGGCGGCTATTGTAGCCACTGGCACTATTGTAGCAACACCAAATAGCAAGCAACCTTTTGAAATGCAAGCAGAAGAAGTTGTTATTGAAGGTGCGTCTACTGCAGATTATCCATTACAAAAGAAAAGACACACATTTGAATACTTGCGTACAATAACACATTTACGCCCAAGAACCAATACGTTTCAAGCAGTTTTTAGAGTACGTTCTTTGATTGCCTATGCTATACATCAATTCTACAGAGAAAGAGAATTTGTATATGTACACACTCCAATTATTACAGGAAGTGATTGTGAAGGTGCAGGTGAAATGTTCCAAGTAACTACCATGGACTTAAACGATATGCCTAGAAATGAAGAGGGCGGAGTTGATTTTGCCCAAGATTTCTTTAACAAACCAACTAATCTTACAGTAAGTGGCCAATTGAATGCGGAAACATATGCATTTGCATTTAAGAATGTTTATACATTTGGACCAACATTCCGTGCGGAAAATTCTAATACCACACGTCATGCTGCTGAATTTTGGATGATTGAGCCAGAAATGTGTTTTGCAGACTTAAAAGATGATATGATGCTAGCAGAAGCTATGATAAAATATATCATTAGGTATGTATTAGAAAATGCACCAGAAGAAATGGCATTTTTTAATCAATTTGTGGACAAAGGATTATTACAACGTTTAGAGAATGTTGTCAATTCAGATTTTGCCCATGTGACATATACACAAGCAATTGAAATCTTAGAAAAATATAATGATCAATTTGAATTTAAAGTATTTTGGGGATGTGATTTACAAACAGAGCATGAACGATTCTTAACAGAAACAGAATTTAAACGTCCTGTATTTGTGACAGATTATCCAAAAGAAATCAAGGCATTCTATATGAAGATGAACCCAGATGGCAAAACAGTAGCAGCTATGGATTGTTTAGTGCCTGGAATTGGAGAAATTATCGGAGGAAGTCAAAGAGAAGATGATTTAGAGAAATTGGAAACAAGAATGGCTGAATTGGGATTAAATCCAGAAGATTATAGTTTCTATTTGGACTTGAGAAGATATGGATCAACACGTCATGCAGGTTTTGGTCTAGGATTTGAAAGATGCGTTATGTATTTAACAGGCATGAGCAATATTAGAGATGTTGTACCATTTCCTAGAACAGTAAATAATTGTGAACTATAAGTACAAAATTACTATTGCCGTAGGCAATTTTCAATGGATTTTTGTATTGTTATAGGTCACCTGTGAAATATAACGAAAGGGATGGTCATTGGTATGAATATAAAAAGACAATGGAAGCGGGCACAAATACTCATATGTACTATCTTATTTTTCGCTGTAAGCCTCAATGTTTATGCTACAACAATTGAGGAAATTCAAGAACAACAGGCGCAAACACAGCAACAATTAGATGAAGTTTCAGGCGCAATCGATGGTTTGTCAGAGGGACAAGCTAGCGTGGAAGAGGAAATCAGTGAATTAGATGCTATGTTGATAGATGTTATGACATCCATTAATGTACTGAAAGGTGAAATTATCGATAAAGAAGGAGAAATCGAAGTTGCACAAATTGAGTACGAGGACGCATTAGCAGAAGAAGAAGCGCAGTATGAAGCCATGAAGATTAGAATTCGTTTTATGTATGAAAATGATGATTCATCTTATTTAGCACTATTGCTTGCTTCTGAAAGTATTAGTGACATGATTAATAAATCAGATTATATGGAAAAAGTATACGAGAGTGATCGTGCATTATTAGAGGCATTTCAATTAGCCAAAGAAGATGTAGTGGAAAAGAAAACAAAGCTAGAAGAAGAAAAATCAGAGTTAGAAGTAAATCAACTTTCATTAGAAGATGAGCAAGAGTTTTTAGATGAACTATTGGCAGAAAAAGAAGCAGAGTCTGAAAACTATGAATTCCAAATAGCACAAATGCAGCAAACAGCAGCAGTTTATACAGCACAAATTAAACAACAGAATGCTGAGATTCAAAGATTAGAAGAAGAGGCAGCGGCGAAAGCGGCAGCAGAAGCAGCGGCGGCAGCAGCGGCAGCGGCATCTTCATCAAGTTCTAGTTCTTCAAGTTCCTCAAGCTCTTCAAGTTCCAGTGCATCAAGTAATATACAAAGCTCTAGCGGAAGTGCAACTGGAAAGCAGATTGCAGAATATGCTTGCAAATTTATAGGAAATCCTTACGTATATGGAGGAACAAGCCTTACAGACGGAACGGATTGTTCTGGATTTACACAGGCAGTTTATAGAGCATTTGGGTATAGCATTTCTAGAACCTCAACAGGTCAGAGAAGTGATGGAGTGGAAGTTAGTTATGCCAATGCAGAACCTGGTGATATCATTTGTTATTCTGGCCATGTTGCAATTTATATAGGAAATGGACAGATTGTACATGCAAGTACTCCAGCTACTGGAATTAAATATGAATCGGCAACCTATAGAACTATTTTGACAGTAAGAAGAATTGTGTAAGTGTTAAGAAATGATATATAAGAATAGTAGTGACTGCTTAGAACTATAACTAATCACTTGCTGATTAGTTATGAATAGTAGATAAAAAAAGAATGGATATTTTCTCGATATGAGAAGATATCCATTCTTTTTTTATGTATCAATTACTATTATTTATTAGTTAGCTGATGTTGGTTGTGGTAAAAATGGATGAATAGCAGTAGCAAGACGAGAAATTGGCATAGTCTGCAATGTTACTCTACCAGGACCTGTAACAACAGTGTTAAAGATACCTTCTCCACCTAAGAACATGTTCTTCATACCAGAAACAGATCTAACATCCATGGTACATGATTCATCCATAACAGCAACATGACCAGTATCAATTGTTAATTCTTCTCCAGCTGCCAAGTCATAATCAACAGCATAGCCGTCAATTTGAACGATTACAGTACCAGATCCGCTAATCTTTTGCATGATAAAACCTTCACCGCCGAAAGCGCTAGCACCAAATTTTTTCTTGTAGTGAACTTCGATATCTACACCAGATGTAGAAGCTAAAAAGCTGCCTTTTTGAGCAACAATCGATCTGCCAGGTGATACTTCATAGGTACGAATAGAGCCCATTACAGTAGCTGCAAATGCAATTTCTCCATCACCACCAGTTGCAGTATATTTATTTTGGAATAAAGATTCCCCAGATACCATACGACCAAATGCTTTTCCTAAACCGCCATTTGTTCCAGTGTCCATTTTCATGTTAGATGTCATCCAACTCATAGCACCTTTTTCAGTAATAAGTGTTTCACCAGCAGATACGGTACAAATTGCCACTGGCATAGGTTCTCCAATAATTTTAATATCCATAAGTAAAGCCTCCTTCGTTGTTGTGTAATACTGTTAGCTAAAATAATTATAGGTGTTTTTTAACAAAATTGCAAGTAAAAATCAGAAATATACAGCGAATAATTATCAAAATCAGACTATTTATATGATTTATGTAAAATGAAAAACAAATGTGATAATTATATCAAATATACTTTATTAAGTTAGATTTTTTTTATAAAGCAAACACATTTCTTTCACAAAATAATCACATGGAAAACAAAAAGTAATCCTATAATTAACCTCAGTAAACTCAATTGTTTATGAAAGTATCTTAGATTAGATGGAGGAAAAAAATGATAGAGGTTAAAAATTTAGTAAAAAAATATGGGAATCATATTGCAGTAGACAATATCAGCTTTAACGTTGAAAGTGGTCGCATCTATGGATTTCTAGGTCCTAATGGGGCAGGAAAATCAACAACTATGAATATTATGACAGGATACATTGGTGCAACTGAGGGAGAGGTTATTATCAACGGATTCAATATTTTAGAAGAACCTAAGAAAGCGAAACAGTGCATTGGATATTTACCAGAGTTACCACCATTGTATATGGATATGACAGTGGAAGAATATTTGAAATTTGTTGCACAGTTAAAAGAAATACCAAAAAAAGAGATTGAGAGTGCAGTAGAAGAAGTATGTGAACGAATTCAGTTAGAAGAAGTTGCAGAACGTCTGATTAAAAATCTATCAAAAGGATTTAAACAAAGAGTGGGATTGGCTGCGGCTGTTATAGGATTTCCAGAAATCATCATCCTAGATGAGCCCATGGTAGGTTTAGATCCAAAACAGATTATCGAAATCAGAGAATTGATTCGGGAGCTTAGTAAAGAACATACAGTGATTCTGAGTTCACATATTTTAGCGGAAGTAAAAGAAATTTGTGATTATGTTATCATTATTTCTCATGGAAAAATTGTGGCTAGCGATACACCAGACAATTTAGAAAAAATGGTTCATGGAAAAGAAGTAATTGAAGTTACTGTAAAAGCCCAAGAAAAAGACGTAACAGAATTATTAGATAAAATTCAGGGAGTTACCTCTTTTAATTGTGAACAAAAAGAGGAGTTGCTGGAAATCAATATTAATGCTACAGGAGAGAATGAGAATATATGTGAAGATATTTCGGTTGCATTTGTACAAGGAAAGAAACCGATTAGAAGACTTCACACAGTAAAAGAAACCTTTGAAAATATATTCTTGGAATTAACAGAGAATGAAGAGCCAGATGATTTAGTGGCCGATGAAGAAGTTCTAGAGCAAGCAGAAAATGTAGATGTGGAAGAAAAGGAGGCGTAAATAGATGATAGCAATATATAAAAGAGAACTACAATCATACTTTACATCTATGATAGGATGTGTATTTATTGCATTTTTTATAGCAATGGGAGGCTTATATTTTATGGTATACAATTTGATCAATGGATATACGTATTTTTCTTATGCGTTATATTCTGTTACATTTTTCTTAATTGTGGCAATTCCAATTTTAACCATGAAAAGCTTTGCAGAAGAAAAGAAAAACAAAACAGAGCAATTGCTCATGACAGCTCCAATTAGCCTTACAACTATCGTATTAGGAAAATATTTGGCAATGGCAACCATATTCGCTATACCAAACTTAGTGTATTGCCTCTTTCCGCTCATTATTAAAAGTTATGGAATCTCTCATTTTGTGGTGGATTATTTATCAATTTTCATGTATTTCTTATTGGGCTGTGTATTTATTGCAGTAGGCATGTTTTTGTCGTCATTAACAGAAAGTCAAGTAATCGCAGCGATAGCCAGTGTAGGAACATTATATGTTCTGTACATGTGGGAAGGTTTAGTTGAATTTATTCCATTTACCTCATTACAAACTTTTTTACAAGATAAGGCATTGGTATCAATCTTTAGCAATGTGGCATTTAATTATGTGTTTGATGCAACAGGACTTGTTATTTATCTATCTGTAATTGGTGTTTTCATTTTTCTTACAATACAAACATTGCAGAAACGTAGATGGAGTTAAGTTGAAAAATCAAATTTTTCAATTAGTACTTTAGGCAAGTGATGGTTATTGGAGTGAAAAATGATATTTTTAAAATGAAAATAAGAAATGAGGAAAATGAAATGTTTAAGAAATCAAAAGGATTGCTGAATATAAAAAATAGCATAGCATTTGCTAAAAATTCATATAGTACAGTCACAATCGCTGTGGTATTAGCTATTGTAATTGTTATTAATTTGATGCTACAACAAGTAGCAGGCACATCACTACAATTCGATGTGAGTGATACCAATATTTATGATATTTCGGATATATCTGTTCAATTAGTGGATAGTTTGGATTCGGAAATCACATTTACCGCTATAGGGCAAAAAGAATATATAGATGATATCATTGTGAATTTTATCGATAAATATGCAAGTTTATCAGATAAGATTACAGTAGAATGGATTGATCCCATTTTACATCCAACAGCAGTGGATACTTATAATGCTTCATCTAATACATTAGTAGTTACTTGTGCGGCCACAGGAAAGAGTGTTAATGTGCTGTTTTCAGATATTTTGTATACAGATGAGTATTCCTATTACATGACAGGTACTGCTGAAACAGAATTTGATGGAGATGGTTTGATTACCAGTGCAATCAGCCAAGCAATTAGTACCAGAGAATATAAAGTTTATAATGTGACAGGACATGGAGAATCTAGCTTTGGCGCTACGATTTCTGATTTGATGACAAAGAATAGTGTGGTAGTTGAAGAGTTGAATCTTTTAACAACAGAAGTCATTCCAGAGGATTGTGAATTATTAACAATCTATGCACCACAAACAGATATTACAACAGATGAGAAAGATGTGTTGTTAAACTATATGGCTGCAGGTGGAGATGTAATTCTTATGCTTAGTGAAACGGATCAAGAAACGCCTAATTTAGAAGCTGTTATTAATGAATATGGTTTGATGACAGAAGATGGTTATATTGCAGATATGGAACGTGCATATCAAGGAAATGGATATTATATTATACCTGAAATCAGTGTTTATGGTGATATGGCTAATGATATTACTAGTAATTCGGCATTAATTATCTATACAAAAGGCTTTAGTGAAATTGAGTTAGATAGAGATACCGTTAGTCTATCTAAATTTATGACTACATCAACTAATGGTATCGCTGTTTCAGATGCAGGAGAAGTGAATGGTCAGTTTATCCTTGGTGCTGTAGCAACAGAAACAATTTCAGAAGCAACAGAAGCAGAAGATGGAACAACAACAGATGAAGTAGAAACAAGATTTACCATATATGGAAGTGCTAATATCATTGATGAATCGATTATTTCAACTTTTGTAAGTTTAGATAATGCAACACTCTTTATGAATTCTGTTATGG
The DNA here is from genome assembly GCA_044425705.1 of Eubacteriales bacterium. Classification (GTDB taxonomy): domain Bacteria; phylum Bacillota; class Clostridia; order Lachnospirales; family Lachnospiraceae; genus JAWXVD01. The sequence goes on from JAWXVD010000078.1 coordinate 14,026, forward strand.
CTAATTTTGATGGAGCAACTAATATTTCTATTGAATCGAAAGTGATTACAGAACAGTACAATGTGGTAGATGATGCTAGTTTATATAATGCATTATTTATTGTAATTGTTCCAGTGTTAGTGCTAACTGGAGGATTCATGGTATGGTTTAGAAGACGAAAACAATAGGTATATTAGCAAGAAAGGTGTGGACATAAAATATATGAAACAAAAAAAGAGCTTACTTATATTATGTGGAATATTAGCAGTCTTAGTGATTGCATATTTAGGAATCACAAAATATATGGAAAATAAAGAAGCAAAAGAATTAGAAGAAGCAGCACAATTAGAAGCTGATAGTATTATTTATATATCGAATCTTTCAGAGGAAGAAATTGTAGGTGTTACATGGGCTTATACAGAAAACTTATGCTTTACTTTAGTAGATGATACATGGTGTTATTTTAGTGATGATACAATTGCAATACAAGAGTACTACGTAACATCTGTCATCAGCACATTTGAAACGTTGGTTGCAACAAGAGAGTTAGAAGGTGGAGATAGTTTGGCTGATTATGGACTAGAGGAACCACGTGCATATGTAACATTGGAATTAGCATCAGGCGAAGAAAGCACATTCTATATTGGCAATATGGCAGGCGAAGATTATTACTTGGCAGTAGATGATAAAGAAACTGTCTATACAGTCAGTAGTTCAGTGATTAGCAGTATTTCCTATGGAATAGCAGATATTATAGAAAATGATACTTTCCCAACAATCACTAGTACACAGATGGAGGAAGTAACGATTACAGAAGCTGGAGAACAAGTGGTTTATACAACAGATGATGAAGGTGTGTTTGATAGTATTGCTGGTGGAGTAGGTGTATTGAATTTTGATGTGTTAGCTGATGTTAATGCTAGTACTGTTTTAGAAAATTATGGATTGGATGAAGATTCTAGAATCGTGGTAGAATTCTTGTATAATGTTACAACAGAAGTAGAAGTTGTTGAAGAAGAATCTGAGGCAGAAGAAAGTGTTGATACTGAGGATGCAGAAGACAGCGATTTAGAAGAAATGACAGAAACAGAAGAAGCAACGGTGGAAACGATTGTAGAACAATTTGATGCTACATTATATATCGGTGCATTAGAGGAAGAAAGTGGATACTATTACTTCCAAGTAGAAGGATCAAATATGGTATATATGATGATCAGTGATAGTATTGATATTATCTTGAATAGATAAGTAGATTGAAAATTAGATTTATAGCTGAGCAAAATAAATAAAAAATTTCAATAAGTCATGGTAAAAAGTCAACGAAAGTTGGCTTTTTTATTTTGTGTGGCCGTGAAAAATAACAGTAAAACGTGCATTATAATATGTATAAAATAAAACTTTCATATTTAAGTTCAGTGATTTCACTTGCTTGCAAGGGTGAAATCACTGACGCTGAGGGTGAAAATTTGTTTTCACCCTTATGTGAACGTGGTACAATAGAGAGTGGAAGTGAAATCACTGGACTTAAATATAAAACTTCCTTTTTGCCCCTTATACTTCTAAAGTGATTTGAAAAAGCATACACTGTAAAAACAAGTTGTGTAGGGGAATTTTTTGAAAACTTATATTGAAGAAAGAGCAGTGGAAATTGCTAATTATATTATTGAGAATAATGCAACAGTAAGACAGACAGCCAAGATGTTTGGCATTAGTAAAAGTACAGTACATAAGGATATTACAGAAAGACTTTTGCAAATTAATTCGTCTTTGGCAAAGGATGCTAGAAAAATATTAGATGTGAATAAATCTGAGCGACATATTCGTGGAGGAATGGCAACTAAGGAAAAATATTTACATCAGCTTTGATGGTAGATGAGAGTAATAGGTATAGGATTCATTGGTGACGTATATCATTGTCAGAAAGGGAAAGTGGGGGAATGATGTTTACAAAAGAGGATTTAAGAAGGTTAATTATACCAATTGTGATAGAGCAAGTGTTGTTAGTGGCAGTAGGCATGGCAGATACTATCATGATTTCAAGTGTAGGTGAGGCGGCAGTTTCGGGGATATCATTGGTGGATAATATTAATGTATTGCTGATTAATATTTTTGCGGCCTTGGCAACAGGAGGAGCAGTGGTAATTGGCCATAGCCTTGGAACAGGTGGGAAAGAAAAAGCAGGAAAAGTGACAGAACAACTTTTCCTATTCAATACCCTATTGTCTGTGGGCATCATGGTACTATTACTAGCTTGCCAACAATTTATTTTAACAGTGGTATTTGGTAG
>JAWXVD010000261.1:0-2867 GCA_044425705.1 Eubacteriales bacterium
AAAACAATGGGTGCGGCAGATAATTCACACCATTCTCTTAGTACTTTAAAGAGGCTAGAAAGGCTAGTATCTTTACATATTGCAAAAGAATGTAATTGTTTTTGTATGGAATCTGGTAAAGTTTCACCTTTACGTAAAAGTATTTCAGAAAACAGTGCAACAAAAGAATCTTCTGATTCAAAATCTTTGTGGCTGAATTCTTGAAAGTCAAGACTTACCACGAAATATTCATCTGCTATATATTTTTCTAGAGCAGTTAAAGTAGTTGTCTTGCCATATTGTCTTGCTCTATTTATTGTAAAATATTGTTTCTTCTCTATGAGTTCTTTTATTTCTTCCAATCGTGTATCTAAATTAACCATATAATGTTCATTAGGAGTGCATAGACCGTGTGTGTTAAAATATTTTTTCATAATAATAATCGTTCCTCTTCTTTCTTTACGAAAAGTATCAATCCAACAGTTCAGCCTGCGGCTGAATAGTTACATATAAATCATCTAACGTTAATAGGTACACTTCTTGGTTATGAGAAAGTTCCAGTAATTCCTTGGTAAAACCACTTTTAGAGAAAATATAATAGTGATATTTACTTCCTTTGCCAAATACATGAGCATATTTTTGTAAAAGCATTAATTCATCGACACCTATTTTTTCATTTCTAAACTTACAGGAGGCTATGATATATTCATTTCCACTAGCAGGGGTACCAATGATATCAATTTCCACTTCCTTTTTTTCGACTTTATCTGTGCCCCACCAAGAACCTAAATCTGAAAGTATAATAGGCAAATGATTGGTATATCGTAATAAATAATCTTTACACATTTTTTCGAAAATCAATCCCATGTAATTTGAAAAAAAAGGTTCAATTGTTTGAGGATATACTTTTGCAATAGTATCTGAATGAATTGCAGAAATATTCGAAGGAACAAAACGATACCAAAATCTAAAAAAGTTATCTTCAATCCTATAAATAGTTTTCTTTCCGATTTTTTCGGTAATAGGTGTTTCTTTTTTTATAATGCCTAACCCTATGAGAGTGCTAAGATATTTTGTACATTTACTAGTTTCAAGTCCACTTTTAGTAGATATTTGATTTAATTTAGAGGAACCATCAGCAATTGCTTTAATGATGGAATTGTAAATAGCAGGTTCTCGTAATTCTTGTTTTAATAGATTATCTGGTTCCTCAAATAAGTAACTAGATGTATCAAATAAATTTTCAATGAGAGCAGTAGTTATGTTATTTTTTACTTGTAGTTTGTTTATATAATGAGGAACACCACCTGTAATACCGTAGAGTAAGGCTTGTTCATCATTACTTAAAGAGGGATGAAAAGCGGTCATTTCTTTATATGTCATTGCTGTTATTTTAAATTGGGCAGTTCTTCGTCCAAAGAGAGGGCTTTGATATCCTAAAACTTGATTTTCCATAAAACTCATAGAGGAGCCACATAAAATAAGATACAGTTTGGAGTGTTCCCATTGATGGTCGATGAAATGTTGGATTCTTGATGAAATTGAAGTATCGCATTTAGCAAGATAAGGGTACTCATCAATAACAAAAATTAACCGTTCTTCTTTTGTGAGGTCGGTTATAGCTTGAAAAGCATGGTCATAACTTTCATAAACAGGTGCGTCAGTAGTTGCGAAATGTATGGCTTTTGAAAGTGTTTTTAGATTTTCTTTTGCTGTTGTTTCTAATGCAGAAAAATAAATAGTTTTTTTGTCTTTACAAAAAGTATTAATTAATGCTGTTTTTCCAACTCTACGCCGTCCATAGATAATGATACATTCAAAGCTATTATTATCATATTTCTTTTGCATAGTCGATAGCTCTTTTTCTCTACCATAGAACATAAAATCCCTCCAATAAAATAGAAAAGTATTCTTGAAATTTACTGATTAAACATACAGTTTTAATATATACTCATAAGAAAGTAACTTATAAGTATATATTAAAACTGTGTAACATATTTGTCAAATTATATTAAAAACTAATTCTAAAGAATTAAGTAAAAAAGAATGCTACAATATTACAATTTTTAACGTAAATAGTATATAATATCCCAAGTTTGACACTTGGTAAAGAATAAAATAGCTATAACACTAGTGTTTACAAGTGTTGTAGCTATTTTTACGTTCGCATCAATATGTACTATTTTTATTTCTCTTTGATATTGTCTTTGATACAACTTCTCCATCATCTGTTACAGGAGTTTGTTTTACGAATCGAGCTGGATCATTTTGATTTTCACCTTTACGTATTTTTCCGACCTTATCTATGAGTTTCTGTGCACGTTCGATTTGTCTGTTTCGAATTTTTTGTTGGTACGCTTTATATTTAGGAGAATAAGTTACAATGATTATTTCATCCATGTCACCATTTACAACTGGTATTTCTTTGTAGAAAATGGTGTTAAAAACAGTATCGTCTGTTTCATCAATGGTACGTAAATCAATGAATTTATTAGAGCCTATTTTTCTGAACTGTGTAGGAGCTAGTGCGATTTCCTTGTCTTCGTTCTTCATTTTCTTAATAGAATGCGTAATGACATAAGAACGATTACCAAAACTGTTTAGAAAACGATTGCTTTTGCTACCAAGTCCTGCATCAGAGCAAAAGATGAATTCGCTACTACCATTTTTTTCATGATAGGTTAAATTGAAATAATGTGCATATGCCTTTCCTAAATTGATTTCTTTACCTTTATATTGATCCATCATATTCTCCATACGTTGAATCATTGCTAACTTCCCATATTTTACCTACTCAACACATTCAATTCCAATTTAGCAATCTGAAGTGTTGAGTAATCATTAAAATACCTCTCTATCTACTTTCTAGAAATGCAAGGATTTCAGCA
>JAWXVD010000262.1:0-2861 GCA_044425705.1 Eubacteriales bacterium
TGTTTGAATTTGAATAATGTTTTTCTGAAATAAATTTCTGCTTCCTTAAAATCAGGATCCACACATAAAGGAGTAAGGGAATTGTCATAATTCAATTCGTTCCATGGCAATTCATCGATTAACACAACGGGACGAATCATCTGTAAATCTACAACTGCCTTGTGTAGCTTAATGTTTTCGTGTACTCTAGTAGAGTGAGCAATTTCTAAATACTGAGAAGCGAGAGAACGTAAAATTTTTACATCATTCATAATTTGACTCATAGGGATACCATACCTTTCACACAGTAGTTTATTGGTTTCAGAATTGAAATAAACGTAACGATTCAGCGATATATGAAAGTTACCAATAGAAATAGATAGGCAACTTTATGGATACGATTATTTTATCTGATTAGTGTTTGATGTAAATATTAAATCACAATGAAAAGGAAAATAGTAGGCTAGAATATTGTTATTTACATGTAAAATATTGCTGTCATATATTGTGTTACTTCATTTATTTACTAGTTTTATGTTGTAAAATTAATATTTGTATTCATTAAATTGTTCTCGATAATTTTTGGGTGATAATCCAGCATGTTTCTTAAAAACATTAGAAAAATAGGCTGTATCAGAAAATCCTAACATGGTAGAAATAACTTCAATTTTATTATCCGTATAAGATAAATAATAAATTGCTATTTTCATTTTCTCATCTACCACATAAGCCATGGGAGTTTGCTGAAAAATTTGAGTGAATTTTTTTATGAAATAGTACTTACTTAATCCCATAAAATTTGCTAATTCTTCTAGGCTGATATTTTTGTCAATATGATTACTGATATAATTTGCTACCTTCATCTTAAAAGCTTTTGTAGCATCATTAGTTGCAGAAATGGGATTTTGTAAAGACTCTACGTCATGAAATACTAGCATCATCATTTCAAATAATTTTGAAGAGGCACCATTTTCATCGGCTGATTTTAATAAGTTTAACAGCTCTTCTAATTTTTCTTGTATAGATATATTTTTGTATATAAAAGGTAAGGGAGTGGTGGATTTTAACTTTTCAAATAATAAATCAATCACATTGCCATTCATATGGGACCATAATATGGTAGCAGGATCTCCATTTTTAAAGTAATATTCATGGGCATCATGTAAGTCAAGGGCGATATATTCACCGACCGTAATGTTGTAAGTGTGACCATATTGCTCGACAATTAAAGTACCGCTGAGTACATACATAATTAAATAATTATCAAATAACTTTCGACGTATTCGAAAATCAGGGTAAGATTCAAAGCCGCAACCATCTGCATAGCAATAGTTAGCCTCACAAAATGGAGAGGGTTTACGAAAAATAGCATGTTCCATAATAATAACCATCACTTTCTCTCAGTCTGGCAACTTTGGCTCGAAGAGACAAATTGCCGGTTGAAAAATCTTATTTTTTAACCTAAAACCTTTCTATATTTTTGTAATATAATTTTACAAAATATAGAAAGGTGTGTCTAGCATTAATTACTAATTATGGTCTCCAATACTTTTCGATAGCTTCTTTTGTTAATTCTACGTATTTTCTACCACGCTCAAAATCACCGTAAATAGTTCCCACTTCACGTTGCGCTACCTCTAATAAACATCCACTAGAAGCGGTGAATACCTCTTTATAATAGGCCATAAGTGCAGCTTCATCGATGGGTCCAGGATTGGTAACAAATTCAGCTCTTGGTTTGCTATAATATATCACGTTACTGCCACGTAAATATTCGCCGATTTGCATCTCATTATTAAAAGGTGCTACGGAAAGCTTTCTTAAATTTTTCCATTTTGATAAATAATTTTCCCAAATAGCATCAACTCTTTCACAACATCCGTAAGAAAGCAAACCAAATCGTTTTACCAAACGATCTTGATAAGGAAATACAAATTCACCAAAGGTTTCAGGAGAAACAGCAGTTGTCTCTTGAGATTCTAAGAAGCCCCAGCATTGGGTAGTCTTCGTAACATGGTCACTTGGTAATTCATTGGTAAAGGCAAAACTTTCTTGGGCTAGTCCGCTGATTCCATTGGTAGGTAAGAGCAATCCTTCTTTTTCTAAATAATCATAATAAGATTCATAGACTCTTGTTGCCATTTCCATGACTTCATGGACTTCATCGGGATAATCCATCATAGCAAAATAATAATTTTCCATACCCATTAAATGTACTAAGGGGTTGGTGATAGCACCAGTTAAGCTATTCATAACCATTTTAGTAGGCAGAATATCTCCGATCAAACTATCTACAATGTCTTTATATTGTAGTGTTTCTTCTTTATTCACATGGAAATTTCCTCCACGTAACTTGTCCATATCCTCCTCTAATTCTCCGATGACAGGATCAATGTGAAAACCTTTTGGATTTTCTCCATCTGCAAAAGTGACATGGTGGCTTATGCCAAAAGGTGAAACTTTTGCATCCCATTGAATATCAAAAGTAGGGGAAATAGGAGTATCATCTCCAAATAATTCACGTCCCACCATAGTATGTAAAAGTTGAGCTTCTATTTTTCGTGCGAGAGGGGTTTCGCATTCTAATCTTGGTGTGATTACTTCATTGGTAAAATTAGAAAATAATAATCGAACAGTAGGTGTTTCTCTTTTTCCCGCAGCAAGGCAGTTCCATTTCTTTAAGATTATGTTATTTTCTTCTGCATGTGCAAATTCTAGTTGTTTCGTTGCTAATTGGCGCAGTCGTAGCTTTTCTTTTTCTGTTATCATTTTTGTATTCTCCTTCATCATTAAGTCTAGTGATTTCACTTGCTTGCAAGGGTGAAATCACAGACGCTGAGGGTGAAAATTTATTTTCATCCATTACTTACACCTATAATATG
>JAWXVD010000263.1:0-2848 GCA_044425705.1 Eubacteriales bacterium
AAAAAAAGAATATGATTTTTCTACAGTTGTGATTGAAGAAAATGATCTTTGTTTTATAGGGGTACCTTCCTTTGCAGGGAGAGTTCCTATCAATATGATGGAACGATTACATAAAATGCAAGTAAATGGTGGTAAAGCAATTCTTGTCGTTTCTTACGGTAACAGAGAAATTGATGATACTTTATTAGAATTGAAGGAAGAAGTAAAGGCACGTGGATTTACTCCTGTTGCAGCAATTAGTGCAGTAGCAGAACATTCTATGGTTAGAAAATATGGAGCCAATCGACCAGATGAGGAAGATGCAGTGCAATTAAAAGATTTTTCACAGCAACTGAAAGAAAAAATAGAAGCCAATGATATCCCTACAGAGTTGGAGTTACCAGGGAAATTTCCATATAAAGAATTCAAAGGGATTCCTTTAAAACCGAAATCTAATAAAGATTGTGTGGCATGCGGATTTTGTGCTAGTGTCTGTCCGGTAGGTGCGATTCCTAAAGAGGAACCATCAAAAACAAATGAGGAAGTATGTATGACCTGTATGCGTTGTGTGGCAGTCTGTCCCAAACAGGCGCGTTCTTTGAATAAAGCCATGGTATTTGCATTGAGTCAAAGGTTGAAAGGACCATGTGAAGTGAGGAAAGAGAATGAGTTGTTTTAAGGTATCAACTTTTTTATTGTGTAGGTTGTTATGGTATTAGAATAGTAAGTAGATAAATATACAGAAGTGGGAGTTTGAGATAACATGGCAAGATATAAAATAATTATTTTTATATCTTGCCATGTTACCATTCACAGCCAAATTTAAATGATAAATAGTTTTTGTGAAAAATGGAGAAAAAATTTTTTCATTTTTTTGTGTTGAGATATTGAAAACACATATTTTTTTTTGAAGCTGTGTCATTTCACATTTTTTATTAATTGCATCAAAGAATTGTGGATAAGTAGCTGTTTTTAATCTATTTCCACCTTTTTTAATGTTCTCACTGTTCTTTTTTATATTCGTCATTTTGCCATGTGGATAACTTTTACTTTTTGCTTTTTTTTCGATTTTGTTTATACTCTTTATCATATCGGAGGGATTATTATGGCAAGCAATTATTCTAAGAAATTATTTGATGATTATACAGAACTTACAGAACAGTACGAAGAGCTGATTGCTGAAAACAAAATTTTGCGACACGAACACAACTTACTGCAACAGGAAATTCGTTTCAGAAAACAACTTGAAGAGCAATTAACAGAGAAAAATGCACAAATTGATGCACTAAAAAAAGAAATATTACGTTTGAACGGATTTTGTAATAATGACAGTAACAACAGTGGCACACCTACAAGCCAAACACCAATTCATAAAAATAAGAGAATTCCAAATACACGAGAAAAAACTCCGAATAAGAAGGGTGGTCAGAGAGGGCACAGTAAAAGCAAATTAGAAACATGCAGGGATGATGAAATAACAGAACACATTGAACATGTTCCAGAAACATGTCCTAATTGTGGTGGTGACATAGTGCAAACACAAGACGAGGTTACAAAAGATGAAATGGATTACGAAGTTGTTGTGGTAAAAAAAAGACATCATTTTCACTCATACCGTTGCAAGGAGTGTAATCAGACATTCCGTGAAGTGATTCCGAATCATTTGAAAGAAGAAAACCAATACGGAACAGGTGTCAAATCATTATCGCTTTTGTTAATGAATATGGGAAATGTCAGTGTCAATAAAGCAAGGAAAATGATATATGGATTATCAAACGAAGAATTAGACCCAAGTGAAGGGTTTCTTATAAAGCAACAAAAGAAAGCAGCTGTGATGCTAGAGGCATTCGAACTGGAATTAAAAAGTGAAATACTTAGACTGCCAATCTTATATTGGGATGATACCGTGATTATGATAGATAAGAAACGTGCCTGTCTTCGTTTTTACGGAGCAGAATCCATTGCATTATATAAAGCACACTTACAGAAGAATAAAGAAGGACTTGATAGTGACTATGTGCTGAACCTTCTACCCAAGGATACAGTTGTGATGCATGATCATAATAGAGTCAACTACAATGAGGCTTATAGCTTCAGTAACATAGAATGCAATGCACATTTGCTTAGAGATTTGACAAAAATCATTGAGAATCAAATCCATCATGAATGGGCAAAGGAATTGAAAGATTTAATCAACAAAACCTATAAGGAGCGCGAGAAGAGAATAATAGAAAATATAGAAGAATATAGTGAACGCGAGGTATCAGACTTTTTTGCTGAATATAGCCAAATCATGTTAAAGGGAATAGAAGAAAACAAAAATGATACAAGTTATTATGGCAATGAAGAAAGAAAACTATTGAATCGTCTTATGGATTATAAGGATAATTATTTTGCATGGGTAACCAATTTTGAATTGCCGTTTACAAATAATTTATCGGAACGTTCTTTAAGAGGAATAAAATCTAAAATGAAAATATCGGGGCAATTTCAAACAATAGAGTATGCAACGTATTATGCAAGAATCAAGAGTTATATAGAAACAGGTTATCGCAATGGGATAAATGAATATCTTGCATTAGAAAGATTGTGTAAAGGAATGCCATATACTGTGAAGGAAATATTTCAAACAGAAAGCACAGAGGACTAGAAATCCTATGCTTATTTAGCATGCAAAAGAACGAAACAAGACAATAACTGTGTTCATGTTTCGTTCTTTTTATATAATGGGCTGTGAATGGTAACAATTTATACGCACATATTTTTTATCCGCATCTTTTAGAAAAATCTATGGAAATTATATCTTTTCCGTTTAAAAGATGCGGATAAAATAAAATCTTTCTAATTTAGTCCGAATATTTTACGCATT
>JAWXVD010000264.1:0-2848 GCA_044425705.1 Eubacteriales bacterium
AAGCCATCCACGGGGCGGGACCGTGTAATAATCCGTACTAAATTATAAACGCAGACGAAAATTTAGCGTACGCTGCCTAGTGGCAGCAGTCGGCCTTAAGTCACTCATCGCTTAAGAATCCGGCTTCGACTGATGAGAAACCTTATTAGCAAAGCTTTGAGCTAATAGATGTATTATGAAGCTACTGAAGTTATGAGCCTGTCATTAGGCGCTTAATGGAGGGAATGTCAATATAATGACTGTGATGGGAGATGCTTAAATGGAAGGGTTTTCGGACGCGGGTTCAATTCCCGCCAGGTCCATCTTTAAATAAAAGCTAGCAGATACGATATTGATCTGCTAGCTTTTATTATTTGACAGTATTTATTTCCTATGCTATTAGAACTTCTGACGATTACTTTTTCCAATAAAATATTAGTAAAATCTAATTTATCCATCTTTCTCAATCAATTTTTTAATTTGTTTATCAAAATCCGAATTTATTTTTTGTGTTTTATTAAATGCATCATATTCAGCTTTTGCTTTTTCGTCTGCTTGTTTTTTTCTAATATGTCCTTTGCCTTCTAAAATATCATACTTTCTAAATACTAAAAACTCATTAATACTATCAGAAAATTGTTTCATAGTAAATGTATTTTCTCTTTCGATCAAATCTTCAATATAATCAAAATATCCTGAAACTGCACGTTCTAATTGTCTTATTTGTTTTTCATCAAGGTAATTTTTTCCGATAGTTACGTCACTTTTCAACACTCTTCCATCAGGAGCATTTTTCCAAGTTGTAAGCCCCATGTTTTCTTTTGTTCTATCTGCTTTAGAATCAATAATCTCCGCTGCTGTTTGTCCTGTTATTGCAAAATGAAACTTGTTTTGTACCATAGCATAGAATTCTTTGGTAATTTGTGATTGGTTATCATAATCAATACTACACTCTGCAAATATATCAGTAATTTGCAACCATATTCTTCTTTCACTTGCTCTAATAGAACGAACACGTTCCAACAGTTCTTTGAAATAATCTTTTCCAAAAGCTGTCTTCCCTTGTTTCAAACGTTCGTCATCCATAGCAAATCCTTTTATCATATACTCTTTCAAAACGCTCGTTGCCCAGATTCTAAAATTAGTTGCTTTCCTTGAATTAACACGATACCCAACAGAGATAATCGCATCTAAATTATAAAAATCTACTTTTCGAGTCACTTGTCTACTGCCCTCTTGTTGAACTATTTCCATTTTGGAAATAGTTGAAATAGTTTCAAGTTCTCCATCTTCATAAATATTCTGCAAATGTTTATTTACTGCTGGAATTCCCACACCAAAAAGCTCTGACATCATTTTTTGTGTAATCCAAATAGTTTCATCTTTCACCACTACATTAACAGATACATCATCTTCCGGTGTATTGTAAATTAAAAAACTAAGTTCCTTATTCATATCTATCCCCTCCCATCCAACTATCTTCTCTTATTAAATTCAATTTCGATATAGTACTCCAATAGTCTTATTAAATAATCTGGGGCGTGGCGACCATCTCTTTCCCATTCTGATACTGTACGATATGGTATATCAAAATACTCACAGAACTCTTTGCGATTCATTCCTGTACTTTCTCTTAATTCTTTTATTTTTTTCGCCTTATCCATCTCGCACCCCCCTCCTCATACACACGTTGTGTTCATTCTACCATATTCTTAAAACAGACACAATGTGTTTTATTTCTTGATATATATTTTCACTTTTCTCCCACGTCCATATTTTAAATAAAAGCTAGCAAATACGATATTGATTTGCTAGCTTTTATTATTTGACAGCATCTAGGATGCTATGCTATCATATTAAATATAAAGAGTGCTACCGATAGACGGTTAGCCCTTAAAAAATTGATTAAAAGATAATCGCTTAGTTTTGGGGACTGGGGCGATTATTTTTTATGTGAAATCTTGTATACAAGACCTATAATAGCAACGATTAATATTCCTAACTGAAACAGTTCTTCATATGTAACCATGGCATTCCCTCCTTTCTTTGACGTGAAGTCAATTATCAGAGGGTCACATGCCCTCTGGTAGTTAGAGGGCTAACCGCCTACCGTTATGGTAGCACCTAATTTATTATATCACAGCTCAATAATCAGAACAAGTGTTCTTGCATCATTTTATGATATTGTAAGTACGAGAGCAAATCCATTATAATATCATAGAAAATATTGATGCGTTTGAAAAATTGGTATTATCCTTGTAATTTTTGAGAATTCATAGCCGAATGAAAAAATCAGCATACTATATCGGCAGCATTTCTGATAAAATCCTTTGATTTTCTTGCATATTTTGCCGATAACGGTGTATAATATAGTTATAGATTTTTAGAAGGGAGCCTTAATTATGACTTATTTATCAGTAAAAGATACCGCTATAAAATGGGGAATATCAGATCGCAGTGTCCGAGATTACTGCCAAAAAGGACGAATCGCAGGTGCTTTTCTTGTTGGAAAGACATGGAGTATTCCAGAAGATGCTGTAAAGCCATCCAGAAAAGTGGTTGCGGCAAATACATCAAGAACTTTAAAAACAGTGCTACGTAACGAAAAAGCACATGCAGTCACTGGCAGTATCTACCATAAAATACAAATTGAATTAACCTATAATTCAAATCACATAGAAGGTAGTAAGCTTACCCATGATGAAACTAGATACATCTACGAAACGAATACAATTGGTATAGAGAATAAACACTATAATGTGGATGATATTATAGAAACTGTAAATCATTTTCGTTGTATAGACTACATCATAGATAACATTGACAAAGCAATTACTGAAAAAATGTTAAAGGAACTACATCTCATTCT
>JAWXVD010000079.1:0-15836 GCA_044425705.1 Eubacteriales bacterium
CTACCATTGATGGCACTATCTAATTTCCCCCAAATTTTATGGACTATGGTATCACAATCATTGAATCCCCAATGATATCCTCTTACATAAATAGAATAGATAGCTGACAATACAGAAAATACAATGGCTCCAATCATAGTTGCCATAGCTGCAAGATACACTAAGAAATTCATTTTATCATCTTGAAACTCTGTAGTCTCATTAGCTTTTAAAGATAAAAGCCTAGTGGCTTCCTTTGAAACTTTATTTTTATCCTGTGCTATCAGTACGATCAGGATAAACACTAATATCGCCATAAAGGTTAACATTCCCGTTCTAGAGTCTGTCAATAAATACAGCCCTACATTGCCTACCATAATTGTTAGGATATGCCATGGTTTCACACTTTCTTTATATACATAAATCCCCAACAAACTAATTGCCCAAGCCATACAATGTAATGCATTGGGATGACCTAATCCTAGTGCGTACCTTGTCTCCACGGTACCACGACCAAAATCTGTAATCACTGCAAGGGTTCCAAACACACCTGTCAGTGCTAAAATCATCAATATCAAACAACCTACCAATGTCATCCAAAACACTAATTTCATACAACGTTTCATATCGATTTCTTTACAGGCAAAGATTAATGCAAGAATTCGTAATATTTCATTTCTTCCAGTAGCTCGATAAGAAATATAGCCTAGGACTACAAATCCCAACATAGTCAACCATTCTTTTAAGGTATATTTGGTAAAACAGATTTTTAACACGCATAAACAAAATGTAATTTGAAACAATCTGCCTGAATATGGAATGGTATAAGCACTTTTATCCACAACAACCATAATCGTTTCCATGATAATTGCTAGGTAAAATGACATAACTGGTATCTTTTTTAATAAGTCATTATTTTTTAAGTTCATAAGATATTATGATTCCTTCCTGTTATAGCTTCATCCTTCTTTTTATGGCAGAAGGTATTCTACATGCCAAATCACTATAGATTATATATTTAATCTTTATTTTTTGACAAATAGCCTTTATTCCTGTTGCTCTATTTTGTGCTACTTTATAAGTTTTCTTCGTATTTTTATATGTCTCTAGCTCTGCTCTACATTCCACTGCTGAAAACAACTTACCTTTTCTATCTTGATAGACAAATTCATCATAAATATTTTGCTCTGATGACCAATAGCCATCCGACACATTATGCCTAGCCCAATATTTCGGTGCAATAATTTTTACTGCCGTTTCACTTGTATAGGCTGGAAAAAAAGCGAATGACGAATTAGATAAAATCAGATATTTCCCATTCTTTACCGTCACGTAATCTTTATCTAAGGTAAAATGATAGGCTGGAATTTCTGGCAACATCTTATTAGCTGCCTCTACATCATCTGTTACAATCATAAATTCCATATCACTACAAATTTTTTTCATATTTTTCATAGCATCTAGCCAATATTTTTTTCGTAAATACAAGGCCACACTGCCTGTATATTCGCCACCTCTAAAGTTCAATACACAAAGATTTTCTTTATAATACTCATAACTATCGTAGGCAGGCTTCACTTGTAACCATTGCTTAATCTCTTCCTTATATCCTTGTAAATAAGCTGCCGCCTGCATATTACCCTGTAATAATGTATTACTTAGTACTTGCTCCATCTCTTCATCTGCTGCCGACACATAGCAACCATGAGTAATGTCATGGATAGAATTCCCCAGGAACAGCCTAGTTTCTTTTTCTTCATAAACATGGGTGAAATCATCTTCTGTGACAGCTTTCCCCAAATCCATCTCCATAAAGTAGAGGCCTAATTTTTCTTCCCCTTGATTAGGAAATAACTCTGCTCCTAACAATCCAAATTCTTCATTCCTCTTAGCCGCTATACATTTTGCACTAATAAAACAGAAGAGCTGATTTCCCAGCCCTTGTCCTTTTACTAATTTTGTTCCTATCATATATTTATTTTCTCCATCAAACATATCATAGCTATTTCGTCACATCCTATCACCAAACTATAGTTATGTAACCTTTCAGCATCATTTTCACTTTAACGTCTGTTCCTCTACTTCCATTGGAACAATCTTCGAATCTTTTTAAATCTTTTACCTTCCAACGCACGATTATTTTCCACCTTGCGGATTTCCTTTGGCAGTTTTTGTTCAAATTCCATCTCACTATTCATCCATGGATTCACTTCATAATTGCCACAAAAAATTTCTGGCAACATACGCTCCACTTGATGTGCTTCCGATGGAAAATTTGGATTCAATTCATAATTCATAATTTTATTTAAGTTCAGATAAAATTCTTTACTATGCTTTAACACCTGCTCTCTTCTAACAATAAAACAAGCTCCTGGCGAAAACAACGTATACTTTGGTAAAATTGGATTTTTATAAATAAACTTTAGTAATTGATTATAGCTATCAAAATACCTTCTTGGATGACTTGGTGATTGTACATACCAATCATTATTTTCTTCCAAATATTTATTTTCAGAAATCAAGGCTTCTTTATTTTTCATATGTTTTTCTTCAAAAAGAAAGGTGAAATATGTGTTTTCATATACTCTATCAAAAAATTCTTTAGAACAGTGGCGATCAATCATATTACCCTTACAAAGACACATAACTTCTGGTAAGCTCTCATAATTATCTGCAAAATATTGGAAATATGTAGTAATATTATGTCCCGTATTTTCAATAGAAACATGATTCAAATTCTTTTCAATTAATTGTTTTCTTACCTTTTCATCTGTAGAAGCATCAAAAATCATATAATCCTTGCAATACTCCAACAAATACTCAGGCACTGTATTAAAATTATGAATGATAAAAAATGTATCTGTTTTTTGCATATATCTATTCATTCCCTTTCTCTCGGTAGGTGCTTACATTTATTCCAAAGTAGTTAAAACAATCTTTTGGTCTTCCACCTTATAAATATAGTCACAATTTGCAATGGTATTTAATCTATGGGCAATAATAACCATTGTTTTTTTACCGTGGAAATTGTTGACTGCTTCCATTACTGCACGTTCTGTATCATTGTCCAAAGCCGATGTAGCTTCATCGAATACTAAAATTTCTGGATTATGATATAATGCTCTGGCAATACCGATTCTTTGTCTTTGTCCACCAGAAATACGAATACCTCTATCCCCAATTGTTGTGTCTAATCCTTCTGGTAAGGATTCTACATATTCTTTTAATTGGGCTTCTTCTAATACTTCCCAAATTCTATTGTCGTCAATCTCTTCTACCGCAATACCAAAGGCAATGTTTTGTCGGATAGATTCGTCAATCAAATAAATAGCCTGTGGAATATATCCGATTTGTGATAACCAAGATTCGTAATTATCAAAAATGCTGACACCATCACAAGTAATCGCACCATCTTTCAAGGTTAACAAGCCAAGTAAAATATCTACTACTGTAGATTTACCTGCCCCCGAACTTCCCATAATTCCCACTGATTTAGAATAAGGCACTTCCATATTAGCTTGATCAAAAATCAATTTGTCAGTGTTAGGATATGCATATGAAATATCTTTCAACACAATTTTATCTTTTAAAGATAATTTTTCTGCATTCTCTGCTTTACGTAGCATTGGATTGCTTTTTTCAGAAAGCACATTCATATTCAAGTTTTCATATAAGTAATTTAAACATGGCTCTGCATAAGCCATTTCTGTAATATAGGTATTCACTCTACTTGCACATGGTAATAAACGAATTGCCGCAATAGCAAAGACAGACAATAATGGAATCAAGCTTGTGATATCTTCACCTTGTACAATGTAAATTAAGATATAAGATAAAATAAATACCATAAAAACAGTTTCAATCAACAATCTTGGCAAACTATTTAAAACGGAATAATTACTTGATAACACAGCACCTTTTTTTCCTGATTTTTCATAATTTGATGCAAAATACTCTTCTCTATGCAATACTTTTACATCTTTAATTCCATAAATAGCTTGGATTCTCCATTTTGCAATTTTTGATTGTAGACTTTGATTTTTTCGACCTAATTTATTCAATTTTGGTTTTAAAACTTTTCCAATCAAAAGAGTCAAGATACCAAGTACCAATATTACACCAATGGTGATTTTCCAATCTGCAATCAATAAAACTGCACATAAGCACACTGCTACTACAATTTCAGAGGTCAATTGAATCAATACCATCAACAATTGGAATACCGTTGGAATATCACTATCTGTAATACGAAATACCGTTGGAATATCAGCATCTAAATAAAATTCGTAAGGCCTATTCAAAAATTCACGAAGCACACGGCTAATCATCTTATTTCTGTTTGTTGCTATATATTTTGTTTGACATCTGACCATATACAGTAAAAAGGCATTTTTAAAAATATAAATAGCAATCAACCCCGATAACATAAGGATAATCAATTGTGTACTATTTTCTAACCCCAATACCCCCATAATTGTAAGGACAATATCATATTGCATAAGCGCATCTGGATCTAACATAGTAGTAACTACTGGCAAAATAGCCGAAACCCCTATTGTTTCTAGCAATCCTCCAATAAAAATAAGAATCCCCAGAAATACGATTCCTCTCTTTTGCTCTTTATCCAATACATAGTTTAATTTTTTTAATATATCAATCATTCGCCTAGCCTATTTTCCGAATTTATCTTTTCAGATACATTCTATTTTATTTTAAGTATCAATTATCATCTAATACTCTTTGTTTCGCACCTTATTTTACCAAAATTCAACCTAAATTACAAGCATACCAGCATAATAGATATCCCTACAATCTCTACCGTTTAGCCATGTATTTGGTGCAATCACAATTTTTTCTGGATTCTTATTTAACCAAGACCCCCACCAACTAAAACTACTATTGGCAATAATATTGTGTTGACATAAACTCATCAAATATAAATCTTGATATCCTGTATCTTCATCACTACAATCCACTATAGTAAATTCTTCCCCTTGATAAGTTGCACTCGCCCATGGAATATCATTTGTAAAAATAAAAAAGTGAGGATTCTCAACTTGTTCTTTTATTTTTTCCATAGCATTTTCATAATATTCCTGGGTACAAATATTCCCGTATAAACTTACTACATCTGATGCCAAATAATCTCCACGTCTGATATGCATACTGACAGCTTGACTCTTTTGAATTTCTTTTTCGTAGGCTTTACAAGACTCACTTAAAAATTCTTCTTTCACCTGTAGCTCTTTTTGTAATATGTCTTTGATGTTTGGTGCTTTTTTTTCTTCACTTTCCACATCTGCAAAATACTTCTCACTTTGCCAGCATCCCTCAATATAGCTATGGTCTAACCGCCATACTTTACTATCGTACAAATGATCTTGTTCCATATACCCCAAACGCTTCCGTCCAACCACTTTACGTTTCACTTTACTGATTATGTCCATATGGGCATCAGTCATGTCAAGAATTTCTTTTTCGCTTGCAACCTCATATTTAGTATGCAAAAAAGACAGCTGTATGGGCCGATTATCGGATTTTCCATATTTACTGCTAATATCAATTTTCACATCTTTACCCATGGCTTTCATCTGCCGATACAGAGCATACTGAAACATCTGATTTCCCAGTCCCCCTGATAACTGAATTATAATCATATCTATTTCCCGTCTTTCTGTGATAATATGTTATTTTTCCATATAAAATTTTTATTGTGAAAGATTTCAAGGAAAAATAACTAGCACCTATTTTTTAATGGCAATCGAATCAATTCATTACACTTTACAAACAGATAATAGCAGCTTGGCGAAAAGAGGAAGATTTTCATTTTGCAGGCTTCATTTCTAGTAGCACAAGAACAAGTGTAAATTTCATTCATATGAACTTGATACTCTTTTACTAGCTTTATAATTTGCCTTCTATTCTTTCTTTTTTTCTCATAATCGCTTTGCTCTACATTAACAATATAATACTGCAATAATCTTTTCAGATAAAAATAACGATGCATATTGACATAATCAGAATTTCCTAATGTTTGTAAAAACTGTTCTTTTTCCTTATAATTCCCTATTTGATCCGTAAAGATACGAGGATTCAAATCATGGCTCATAATGCTACCTTCTCGATTGACTACGTAATTATACAAGCATTGATCTAAATACACTGCTCTCTTTATTTTGCTTAATAAAATAGTCGTATACACAATATCTTCATACCATCTGCCTTTTGGAAATCGTAACTCTCCTAAGGTTTCTCTTTTATATACTTTATTCCAAGCCGCATTACGAATACAAACTTTATCATCCTCTGCTAAAAATATCTGTAATGCTTCTAGCCCTTCCATAACAATTGTACGACTGCTGCCATCGTCTATTCTTCTTTCTTGATAGTTATCCGCAGTTCCATTTCCTACTGTGCTAGTTCTATCTACTACTACAGGCTCATTCTTCTTTTCATAAATTATCTCTGCATACCTACAAATTCCCATATCTGCATCTGTTGCACACATGGCAGACAACATTTTTTCATACATGGCGTCTTCTATCCAATCATCCCCATCAACATAGGCAATGTATTCTCCTTGGGCAATTTCTGTTCCTGCATTTCTGGCGTCAGACAAGCCGCCATTCTCTTTATGGATTACGATAATCCTATCATCTTCTCGGGCTAATCTATCACAGATTTTTCCACTGTCATCAGTAGCGCCATCATCTACCAAAATGATTTCTAATCGTCCATAAGTTTGTGTCATTAATGATCGGATACATTTTTCAATATAGGACTCAATATTATAAACTGCCACCACAACGGATAACAGTGGTTGTTCATCCACTCTTTTTTTACAGAGAGAAGGATATTCCATATGCTGGTCTATGATCATGATTTCCTCCTATCCCTTTCGTTCATCAATCATCCACACTTGAAACATTAAAATATACCAAATTTGAATTCTCCAAACACCATCTTCCTTGAATTCATTCCAAATTTTCCAAACTACATCTGGATTTAATACACCTTGCTGTTCTAGTGTTTTTCTATCTATTAAACTTTCTGCCCATGCCTGTAATTTAGGTTGTTTCAACCATTTACTAATAGGAATACTAAAGCCCTTTTTAGGACGTTCCATCAATTCCTTTGGAACATAACGGTAGAGCACATCACGTAATACAAGTTTACCTACACCATCTTGACGTTTCATTTCCATTGGTAAGGTCCAGGCAAATTCTACTACATCTTTATCTAACATAGGTACTCTAGATTCTAAAGAAACCGCCATGCCTGCGCGATCTACTTTTACTAGAATATCATCTGGATGATACATGGTCATATCCATTAACATAATATTATGATTAGGCTCTTTCAAAAATCCTGCTTCATACTGATTCCATTTATAGGGGCAGTGATTCCTGTTTTTACTGATTTGTTTTGTCAAAGGGTCTGTGTCAAATGACATTTCATAAATAGCACTTGGTGCTTTTGCTCCTAGTAATTTTCCTTTGATACGAACCATGTCTTTTTTCGTAAAAGGACTGTGTAACACAAGTTCGCTGATAGGTTTTCTGATACCATAAGGTACTCTATTTACTTTATTCCAAATACGGCTGACAGAAGTATAGGAATTGTAACCACAGAATAATTCATCCCCACCATCACCACTTAAAGACACAGTTACGTGCTCTCTAGTCATTTGGCTCACTAAAAAAGTAGGGATTTGTGAGGAATCCGCAAATGGTTCCCCAAACATGCTGGCTATTCTAGGAACGACAGCAATGGCATCTTGTTCCGTAATATAAAGTTCTGTATGATCCGTTCCTAAATGTTTCGCAATTTCTTTTGCACCTACTGCTTCATTGTAAGCACCTTCCTCCATACCAATGGTAAAGGTTCGCACCTGCCTTTCATTTAATGATTGCATCAAGGCTACGATGGTGCTGCTATCAATACCTGCAGAAAGAAATGCCCCTACTGGCACATCCGCTTCCATTTGTCCTGCAATGGATTGCTTCAATAGTCGTTCTAGCTCATCTGTGGCTTCTTCTCTACTGCCTGTAAAAGGATGGTCTTGTCCCTTTTTCGCCGCTGCTTTCATAGACCAATACGTATCACAGGTGATACTTTCTCTTGTATAGGGTGCTTTTATTGTTAAAATTTCGCCTGGCTCTAGTTTATAAATATCTTCATAAATAGAATAAGGTGCTGGAATATATCCATAAGTAAAATAAAGATCTAATACATCCATGCAAATAGGATTATGAAAATCCTTCAACACGCTAATACATCCAATATCTGAAGCAAATACAAAACTACTTCCTACAAAACCATAGTATAGAGGTTTTTCTCCTACACGGTCTCTAAGTAAAGAAATAGTACCTGATTCTTTCTCATAAAGGGCAATGGCAAACATCCCTTTGCAGAGTGTAATAGCCTCTTTCACGCCATAGGCTTCCATGGCTTCTAACAATACTTCCGTATCAGAACCTCCACGAAATGTTTTTACCTTACCTTCTTTTAATAATCGATCCGCCACTTCCTTATAATTATATATTTCACCGTTAAAAACCATCTCATACTTTCCACTATGAGATGCCATAGGTTGTGCACCGCCTTCTGACAAATCTAAGATAGACAATCTTCTATGTCCCAATACCACACTTTTGTCTTCCGTAGCAAAAAAACCACCAGCATTAGGTCCCCGATGGTACATCCTCTGATTCATAGACTCTATATCAGTTTTCCAATTTTCAATTCTATTGCAAAATCCTGCAATTCCACACATAATTTCCTCTATTCCCAAGCACTGTCAATTGATAATAACATTCATCATTTTCTCTCACTCACAAGCACTGTCAATTGATAATAACATTCATCATCTTCTCTCACTCACACAACTTTAGCTGGTTAAAGACAAATTTCTAGTTGAAAGTTCTTATGTTTCAACCTACATTTTCAATCAATTCTTTCCATGAAGCATTGACCACATCTGGATTATGAGTATCCTGTAGTTTAGAAGCTTGTCGCCCTAAATTGATAGCTACTTCTGGTTCTTCTATCAATTTGGAGAGCTGACTTGCTAAGTCATTTACGTCTCCCACGCTTACTAATATACCATTTTTTCCATCTTCTATCAAATCCTTTGCCCCACCGCAAGGGCAATCCGTAGAAATACATGGGATTCCTAAGGCCATGGCCTCCATCAATGAGTTTGGCATACCTTCCGATTTAGAAGTTAATACATAAATCCCCGCCCTAGCAATTTCATCTGCTACATTAGTAATAGCACCTGGTAAAAAGATTCTATCCTCAAACTTCCTATTACAGACCCATTCCTGTATGCTACTTCTACTTTCTCCATCACCATAGATTATTAACTGATATTCTGGATACTGATCTGCAATCTGGGCAAACGCTTCTACTAACATCTGATGATTTTTATTTTGATCCACTCGACCTACTGCTATAATTGTCTTTTCTCGTTCTCCTTCATAAATAGGTCTGACAAAAGTTGGATTTAGCGGATTTTTTAAAATAACAACTTTTTTTTGAATAGCTTTTCTAAAGAACAACTTGCTTTCCGTTGTCTGCATGACGATTTTTTTTGCCCATGGAAATGTAAAATTTGCTGCCATTTTTAATGACCGTGATGCATATTCTCGTTTTGGGTCTGCACGCACAGAAACCACTACTGGAATCCACAATCCAGCAGCGGTTAAAAGTGTCATAACATTATTTTTTCCTATAAATGATAAAATTACATCTGGTTTTTCTGTTTTCCAAATTTTTCGTAATTTATCATATCTTCTTTTGAAATTTACAATACGATTAGATGTCTCTTCCTCACTAGTGATCTCTGAAAAAATACGCGGTATGCCATCAACTAGAGGATATTCTTCCTTTGCCCTATGCTGTGTCACAAGCACTACCTGATAGCCTTCCTCCGAAAAATACTTAGCCAGATTCACCATCACACGCTCTGCACCGCCTTTTTGCAGAGAATTGATAAATAAACATATCTTTTTTTGCTTCATACTAATAACCATCACTTTCTCTCAGCCTGGCAACTTGTAGCCCTTTCGTTTTTTTGAAAGGGGTTGCTCGAAGAGACAAATTGCCGGTTGAAAAATCTTATTTTTCAACCTAGTCTCCATATCTCTGATACCATTGTTGGAACACTAAGAATGCCCAACAAAGTCTAGAGTAATTAGCCCCACTTCCTGCTCCACCATCTCCACTTTTTAAATATTCATGTATCATATTTGGTACATAGGTATCATCAAAAAGTCCTTGTTTTTTCAAAAATCCCGCTTCACTATAAT
This sequence comes from Eubacteriales bacterium, assembly GCA_044425705.1. GTDB lineage: Bacteria > Bacillota > Clostridia > Lachnospirales > Lachnospiraceae > JAWXVD01. The sequence goes on from JAWXVD010000079.1 coordinate 10,293, forward strand.
CAAGTAATTGCTCTTTTAGTGGTCCTCTCATCCAACGGTCTAATGGCACTGCAAATCCCACTTTTTTACGTTCTAGCAATTCTCTTGGAATATAATCATAAGCAATATCTTTTAAAATACGCTTTTTCACACCGTCTTTATATTTAAATTCATGTGGTAATCGGAAAGAATACTCCATCACCTCTTTGTCAAGAATTGGACATCTGGACTCTAATGAATACTTCATAGAAGCACGATCTACCTTACATAAAATATCTCCCGGTAAATACGTATCCATATCTAATAGCATTCTGCGAATCTGCCAATTTTTCACTGGATACTGTTTCTCAATTTCATACTGGCAATTCATGCCTGAATTTGCCACCATTTGATTGGCTCTAGTAATATAATTATTTACCCCAAACTGGGTTTTTGTTTCTATATTTCGATTTCCTGCAATCACTTTCACTGAAAACGGCAATTTTTCTAAGAATTGCGCTTGTTTCAACCCTGGTAAATGACAAATCCCGTGTACTGCAGCACCTAGCCCATCTAATCTCTGAGCCTTGGCCAATTTTTCATACATATTATAGCCACAGAAGAATTCATCTCCCCCATCACCTGATAAGGCAACGGTCACCTGTTCTCTTGCTAATTGTGAAACAAGCATAGTAGAAATCTGTGAACTATCGGCAAAAGGTTCATCATAATACTGAGGAATACTGTCTACCATTTCAAACATCTCTTTTTCAGAAATATATATTTCCGTATGATTCGTGCCTAAATAATCAGCTACTTCTTTGGCATATTTCGCCTCATTATACTGTTTATCATGAAATCCTATGGTAAATGTTTTCACAGGTGTATCTGCATGTTCCTGTGCAATAGCAGTCATCAAGGAAGAATCATAGCCTCCACTTAAAAAGGCTCCCAATGGCACATCTGCTATCATACGAGAAGCAACAGCCTTCTTCAATTTATCTTTTAACTCTTCCTTAGCTTGTCCATAATCGGTTACTGGCTTAGCTACCATTTCTTCATATGCCTTGCCCACTTCCCAATATTTCCAAGTAGTAATTTCTCCCTCTTTATAACGCAAAATAGCCCCTGGTTGTAATTTATATACATGTTCATAAATACTCTCAGGACCATTAATATATTGTTGATATAAATATCTAGGTAATAAATCCGTTTGAATTCTAGCCGTAAAATGCGGATAAGCCATAATTGGCTTTAACTCAGAAGCAAATACTAGTTGCCCTGATTCTTTCCAGTAATACAACGGTTTCTTACCAATTCGATCACGGACCAAAAACAATTCTTCTGTATCACGATCAAATAAGGCAATGGCAAACATCCCATTAAATTTGCTAATACAGTCAATTCCCCATTTTAAATAGGCTGCAATAATTACCTCTGTATCACAAGTAGACAAAAAAGTATAATCACTTAATTGTTCTCTTAATTCTCCAAAATTATAAATCTCTCCGTTATATACAACCGAAATTCTCTTGTCTTTAGAATGCATAGGTTGATGGCCTAATGGCGACAAATCAAGGATGGATAATCTACGTTGAGCAAATCCTAAAGCATATCCACCCTTCATAGGGTAAATTTCTTCACCACTATCATTAGGACCACGGTGGTACATGGTATCATTCATGATACGCAATTCTTCTATCGATATATTTTTATTGGATATAAATCCACAAATTCCACACATAGCAATAACCTTTCTTTAAGTTGTGTCAAAATCATTGTTTTTTCAACCTACTATCCATTTCTACTATAATATGCATTCCTCACAAACAGTCAACATATTTGAGTATTTACCATTCGGACAAACTACATGCAACTCTTCCACTCCTTTTTCACTTTTACAAATGCTGCATTCAAAAGTAGTATTATCTAAATAGAATAACATACCAATATCTCCAGGATAAATAAAAGAATAACGTGTCACTTCTCTTAATTGCCGTACCAATGCCTTTCTGATATCACCTTTACCTGCCCAAAATTCCGAAATAATATATATTATTTTATCATTCATGGTATTGTCTTCCTGAACTTTATCCTCTTGGACTTTATCCTTCTCGGCTTTCTCTTCTTTGGCTTTCTCTTCTTTGGCTTTCTCTTCTTTGGCTTTCTCTTCTTTGGCTTTCTCTTCTTTGGCTTTATTACATACTTCCACTAAATCCTTGCAACCATAAAATCCCAAATGGGTCTTTTTATGTACTTTTAGGTTATAATCTTCTTTATTCGTTTCACTAATATTGGCAATCACATATCGACAATCTAGAAACTTTTTTCCTAACTCTTCAAAATATATTGTATCAGATGTAAAACCAATTTGCACTTGTATTTTTTCTGATTGTAATAATTTAATCTTAATGGCATAAGACGCATTCTCTAAATATTCACCCTTTTCATTCTGTATATGTTTTGAACAGATCGGTTCTATTTCTATTTCATTGTTCTTACCCAAGAAAAATGATTTCATATTATGTATTGTTTTTGTGTTCGCCTTCGAAATTTTTTTCAACCTTCCACTTACTTCTGTCAAGGTATTATTATCTGCATACAAAACAATGGTAACATGGGAAAACTGTGCTGCCAAGTCATCAATCGTCGTAAGATCCCCATTATGGTCAATATGATTGTGGGTAACTATAATACAATCAATATCTTTTATTTGTAACCCTGCTCTATGAAAATTATCCATAAAATTTATCCCAGGATCTATTACCAATCCTGTTCCCAACCATTTGATATATAATCCTCCACCTTTAATTACTTGCTGATGAAAATGAGTTGTTAATGCCGAATAAAAAAAAGGAGTCGATGAACTATACCCCTTTAAAATCATTAGAAAACTTCTATTTTTTAATTTATAGCTTCCGCCAGCAAAATGTTCTTGGTATATTTCTTTCATTGTTTTATTTTGATCAATATGACACCATATTTCATAATCCGCTGGATTGATTCTAACTATTTTTTTTAATTCGTTATACTCTGATTCTTCCAATACTTCTTGCACTTGATTTATTTTCTTATTACATTCCGTCACTTTACTGTTATCAGGATGTACATATTTATATATCAGTATCAACACCTCTTGTAAAAACCATCTATCACTATTCGCATCAGCTGCTAATGATTTTTCGTATACGTCTGCTAACGTTTCAGCTACACTTTTCCCTTCATTGACATTCATAAATGCTTTGATTATCCTATAAATTTCATTCAAGTTAACATCGTCGTGACCACTGATTTTTCTTTCCATTTTCGCTACTTCTTCATAGGCAAGATAATCTAGTGAAATGCAAAATTTATAAAGATGTCTGTACAACGCTGTATACTTTGTTCGATAAATATTTTTCATAGAAACACCTGTCCTTTCAAAATAATGACATACCTTTATTTTGGATCATTTGTAGAATTTCTATTACACATTTTCCTATTCCTTCATATATGTTTTCAACTGAATTAACATTATCCTTTGGTAAATCGGCTCCACTAATTCTAATCTCCAAGATGACCTGTTTTAAGTAATGAAACCATATTTGAAGCTGTTTTCTTTCTACATCTTCAAATTTTTTCTCAAACTCTTGCATTTGCATGATATTTAAAATTCCATCACACACTGCTTGAACCAAGAAAATAATAGCATCTTTTTGTCCTCGCAATAAATGTTCTTTTAAATTATAATAATGCTTATACATACTTTCTTCTTCTGTACTTTCACACAATGCTTTAAAATGAAACATAGCATCTCTTATATTCAAAAAAAGAGAAGCCGACAAATCAATTCCGCAATCAACGGCAATCATACCTATGCTGATTGCAAAGTCACTCGCTTCAATAATCAATTCTGCCACTTCATCTTTTAATTCTTCTAATACTCTTAATTCTTCTGTTTCTTTTAATTCTTCTAATACTCTTAATTCTTCTGTTTCTTTTAATTCTTCCTTAAACATACCTATATCCATCTCTTTCTAAAAGCACGGAAATTTCAAGGCTTAAATAATGACGTACCACTTCATCACTTATAACAATGAAACTACCACATAAACATACTCTGTAAGATATTAATAAAATCTACACAAAATAATTTTTCTTACGCAATTTTTTCTGATGTGGCACGTATCCACCTAATGCTGCATCTTGTTTCAAATAGTCAACTACTGAAGTACAAATAAAAATTCTTTGCAATTCTTCAATTCCATAACGACTTCCTGTAATATGTTTCCGAAGCTCTATTGTTGTATTAACTAATTTTGATTCTTTTCTAACTCCCATTTTATTTTCTCCGATTCAATCTCTTTTTCTTTTATAGTTGTATTTCATTCTTTCTAAATTCTTCCAGTAATTCTACCGGGCTAAGATCACTATCAACCAAATTTTTTAAAAGCAAATCACTATTTTTTCTAATCGCTTCAATATATTGTTGACTATCACATGTCAAATTATTTCCTTCAGGTTTACTCTTTACAGATTCAATGGCTCGATTTATGGCTTGCTGTTGCAAAAAAACCTTAAATTCCTGTATTTTCAAATTTCCTTTTTGCTCTAATTCCAATTCTAATTCTTCTATTTTCAACTGATCATCCTCATCTACAATCTGTAAAAAGGAATGAAACACCTTCATGTATTCATCTAAAAAAATGGTATCATCAACCATCATATAATTTTCTTTACAGATAGAACATTCCATCGCAATTTTTAAAAACTTATCAACAAATGTATAAATATACTGGCTGTGCGTAATCATATTTTATTGTCTCCACTATTCGATTTTCCAATTTTTCTTTTAAAATTTATAAAAATTCTTTTAGATTCACAAACGTAACACGTTATATATTATAACATGGTTTTCTAAGTTTTTGTTGTACTTTGTTTGTTTTTTTCTTTAAAACTACCACTTAGTTTTTTTCGTATATAATTGCATCATCTCTTTTGCTTGTAGTTTTACATTAAATCCTACTGCTTCAACTTCCTTTACGTAACTTCTTCTAGCACACTCAGCATCTATAGTTGCATTTATTTCTATATATGATTTTATAGATTCACATTTTGTTATTTTATTATCAATTATATAATCTGCCCATTCAGTAGCATTATCTCTTATATCTTTATAAATTAATAAATCTGTCACTCCTGCTTCCCGTGTTATTGTGTCGGATAAGATACATGGCAAGCCACTACATTGTGCTTCGATAGCCGTACCCGGCAAACCTTCATAAAAAGATGGCAATAAAAAGAAATCCATTGCTTGATAGTAGTCCCAAACTTCTCTCTGATTTCCTACAAATATTACATGTGAAGAAAGACCTTTTGCAATTGCTTGTTCCATAATTTCTTCACGCAGTGGTCCATCACCCACCAACAATAAAATTACTTCTTTTTGTTTCATTTGTTCCATACATGCTTCTAAAATTTCTAGCAAATACTTATGATTTTTTACAGGTGAAAACCTGCCAACATGACCAATGACAAATTTATCTTGTATCAATAATTGATTCCGTAATTCTTCTCGTTTCTTTTCATTATAGGCAAACTGATCTA